>NZ_JBKQXO010000062.1:0-356 GCF_046762885.1 Yoonia sp. SDW83-1 | reverse complement strand
GGATGAATTGGAGAAATGGCGCGGTTGACGGGGCTCGAACCCGCGACCCCCGGCGTGACAGGCCGGTACTCTAACCAACTGAGCTACAACCGCGCGTGAGGGGCGGCATAATCCGGCTTTGCGGGGCCGTCAACGGAAAATCACGCAGGCAGAGAAACTTTTGTGGGCATCGGGCAAGGGGCAGACGGCAACGCAGTCACACATCGCCAAAAAGGCCCCGGCGCAAAGGACAAGTCGCGATTATCAGTAAAGGAAAAGCAGTGGCGCGGTTGACGGGGCTCGAACCCGCGACCCCCGGCGTGACAGGCCGGTACTCTAACCAACTGAGCTACAACCGCGCATCTGTTCGCCCGGCC
>NZ_JBKQXO010000061.1:0-371 GCF_046762885.1 Yoonia sp. SDW83-1 | reverse complement strand
CTCCGTCGCACGGGTTTGTCTGGGGTCATATCGGCGTTCTCCGGTTTCTAACAAAATCATCTTACATACATCTTGCATGTTTTTGTGAGTCCATGTTACATACACAGTGCATGTAAATGAAAGGAGACCAAAATGCGTGTCAAACAGTACTACCCCGTCATCCAGTCCGAAGCAGTTGCAGTGACAGCCGATTTCTACAAACGCCACTTCGGATTTCGTGCGGCCTTCGAGGCCGATTGGTATGTGCACCTGCAAAGCGAGGCGGACCCCTCGGTCAATCTCGCGGTCGTCCAATCTGATCATGAAACGATCCCCAAGGGATCGCGGGGTGCATCAAAGGGAATGATCCTCAACTTCGAAGTCGAGGACGT
>NZ_JBKQXO010000060.1:0-371 GCF_046762885.1 Yoonia sp. SDW83-1 | reverse complement strand
ACGTCCTCGACTTCGAAGTTGAGGATCATTCCCTTTGATGCACCCCGCGATCCCTTGGGGATCGTTTCATGATCAGATTGGACGACCGCGAGATTAACCGAGGGCTCCTCTTCGCTTTGGAGGTGCACATACCAATCGGCCTCAAAGGCCGCACGAAATCCGAAGTGGCGTTTATAAAAATCGGCTGTTTCTGTAACTGCTTCGGACTGGATGACAGGGTAGTACTGTTTGACACGCATTTTGGTCTCCTTTCATTTACATGCACTATGTATGTATCATGGACTCACAAAAACATGCAAGATGTATGTAAGATGATTTTGTTAGAAACCGGAGAACGCCGATATGACCCCAGACAAACCCGTGCGACGGAG
>NZ_JBKQXO010000059.1:0-374 GCF_046762885.1 Yoonia sp. SDW83-1 | reverse complement strand
GCGAGCATGGTGCGGTGTGACGGGGCGGCCTGTCCTGTAACAACCCCTGCAGTATCGGAGTTTCGGATTGCAGGCTCGCCGACCCTGGGCAAGGATCTGGTGCCCGGCCTGCTGCGCGCCTATGGCAGCAACAAGATCGACACATTTGGCTCCGTCAGCCGGTCGGCGGGTCAGGCCGGTGCAGTCGGTTACGAGGTCATCAGCGCCTCGGGTGAGATGATCGCCGCCGTCGATATCGGGGCCTCGAACACGACAGATGGTCTGACCGATCTTTTGCGTGGGGATGCGGCGATTGCCCTGGCCTCGCGGCCCGCCCGCAACCGCGAAGCCCGCGCCTTTGAAGAGGCGGGCCTTGGCGATATCCGGTCCACACA
>NZ_JBKQXO010000058.1:0-374 GCF_046762885.1 Yoonia sp. SDW83-1 | reverse complement strand
TGTGTGGACCGGATATCGCCAAGGCCCGCCTCTTCAAAGGCGCGGGCTTCGCGGTTGCGGGCGGGCCGCGAGGCCAGGGCAATCGCCGCATCCCCGCGCAAAAGATCGGTCAGACCATCGGTCGTGTTCGAGGCCCCGATATCGACGGCGGCGATCATCTCGCCCGAGGCGCTGACGACCTCGTAACCGACCGCACCGGCCTGACCCGCCGACCGGCTGACGGAGCCAAATGTATCGATCTTGTTGCTGCCATAGGCGCGCAGCAGGCCGGGCACCAGGTCCTTGCCCAGGGTCGGCGAGCCTGCAATCCGAAACTCCGATACTGCAGGGGTTGTTACAGGACAGGCCGCCCCGTCACACCGCACCATGCTCGC
>NZ_JBKQXO010000057.1:0-611 GCF_046762885.1 Yoonia sp. SDW83-1 | reverse complement strand
TAGGTCTCCCGATCACCGCCATAGGCGATCTCAAGCGCCGCGCGGTCAAATGCCGCCGAAAGTAGGTTGGTGAGCGCATCGATGTGCTGTGGCGAATGTCCGGGAAGTGCGCGCGTAAGTCCGTCGCGAAGTTCTTCGCTGCCATTTGCGCGTGTCAGGGCAACAGCATCGCGGTGCCCCAATATTGCTGGAGCTTCTTCCAGCAAGAGACGGACGCGACCGGGCACCAGCATTGCTTCGAAAAAGGCGTTCGATCCAATTATCATGGCCTGCTCTGGATCGGCCACATCTCGGGTTTCTCGGTCGATGTGAACGGAAATTGCCTTTGCCTCTTCTTCGACCAGCACACGAAACAAGTCAGCCTTATCTGCAAAGTGATGATACAGCGCACCGCGCGTGACCCCAGCCCTGCGCACGATTTCCGGCGTTGGCGTTTCAGCAAAGCCTATCTCGATGAACAGATCGCGCGCGGCCTCAAGAAGCCTTGCCCGCGTTTCGGCGCGTCTATCCGCCTGGCTCCGTCGCACGGGTTTGTCTGGGGTCATATCGGCGTTCTCCGGTTTCTAACAAAATCATCTTACATACATCTTGCATGTTTTTGTGAGTCCATG
>NZ_JBKQXO010000056.1:0-628 GCF_046762885.1 Yoonia sp. SDW83-1 | reverse complement strand
TGCGGCTTGCTTCACCGGTTGAAAATCGAGTGGTGATCTGAGCGACTTATAGTGGCTCGATGGCGCGCCTTGAGCCCCACTTTCCGAAGTGTCATGGCAAGCCGCGGGTCGATGACCGACGCCTGCTGGGTGGCATGATCTTCATCAATGGCGTGCG
This sequence comes from Yoonia sp. SDW83-1, assembly GCF_046762885.1. Lineage (NCBI taxonomy): Bacteria > Pseudomonadati > Pseudomonadota > Alphaproteobacteria > Rhodobacterales > Paracoccaceae > Yoonia > Yoonia sp. SDW83-1. The sequence goes on along the minus strand of NZ_JBKQXO010000056.1, from coordinate 471 downwards.
CTGGCGAAATACACCAAAGGAGTATGGTCAAATAAGACCCTGTACAATCGCTCGAAGCAGGGGAATGAGAAAGGTAACATTGCTCAGATCATGATGGACCCGGCTGCTGAACATGGCGACAAAAAGACGGTCATGATTGATGCAACTTTATTTAAAGGCTGATCGCACCGCGCCCAGCTTGGGCAAAAAAAGAGGGATGAGCCATTGGAACGTCATTGGCCCGAGAGACAATAGCGAAGGACGCCTGATCGGACCCACCAAAGGTGACATGAACACAAAACTGCATGCTGTCCGCGACAGCCAGGGACGCTCAATCGGCTTCTTTGTCATCGACGAACGGTCGGCAATACATCGGCGCACGAGCACTGTTGGGCAGCCTGCCGAGCGTCGAATGGCTGCTTGGGGATCGCGGCTATGATACAGATTGGTTCAGAGAATACTTGCAAGACAGGGGTACTCGGATATGTGTCC
>NZ_JBKQXO010000055.1:0-667 GCF_046762885.1 Yoonia sp. SDW83-1 | reverse complement strand
AAGTTCGATCTGCATCCAGAACGGCTAATCGCCGATACGGCCTACGGAACCGGGCCACTGCTGGGCTGGTTGGTCGATCGTCAGATCGCGCCGCACATTCCCGTGTCTGACAAGGCAGGCCGATCTAATGGCACATGGCCCCGAGCCGACTTCGAGTGGGACGCCGAGAACAACCAGTATATCTGCCCCGAAGGGCATGAGCTCAAGCAGTTCCGCCGTAACTACTCCGACCCGAACAGAGGGCCCACCGGCAAAGGCACCGCACGCCACCGCGCCTTGAAGGAGGTCTGCCAGGCATGTCATCCAAAGCCAAATGCTGCCCCAACGCCGATGCCCGCAAGATCACCCGGGAGGAACACGAAGATGCCCGCCAAGTCGCTCGTGATATCGCGAAAACCCGCCAGTACAACATCTCGATGAAGCTGAGAAAGAAGGTTGAGATGCTGTTTGCCCATCTCAAACGCATTCTTGGGCTCGGCCGCCTCCGATTACGTGGCCCATGCGGCGCAAACAACGAATTCCTCCTCGCCGCCACCGCCCAGAACCTCCGCAAACTGGCCAAGATCTTTCCTGCACCGCAGCAAGCGCGAAAAGCCTGAACAGAAAGGCGCTCGCGCTCAGTTCAGGCTGCTACCTTCCGCACCCGCAACACGTTGTTTTTCAACAG
>NZ_JBKQXO010000054.1:0-700 GCF_046762885.1 Yoonia sp. SDW83-1 | reverse complement strand
TGCACGCGAGAGGCAGGTAGGGTGCCGCGCCCTCATGTCAAGCACTTGAGCCGATCACATTCAGCCCCGTTTTCGTGATCAGCACGGCCCTACCCAAACGTCATTGCAGCGACAATCTTAGCTTCATCAAACGAAACGCAGACCCGCTCTGCACAACATCACACACTCTCTGCCCACCCCGGGCCACACGACTGAAAAGGAAGAAAACCATGTCCGTTAAAACAATCATTTTCGCCGCCGCCGCCGCTGCCGTCACCGCCACTGCAGGTGCCGCCGACACATATTTCGAGCAAGGCCGCACATTGGAAGCCGGCAACGTACTTGAGCTGGGTCTGATCACCGCCGAAGGTGCTGGCGTGGTCGAAATCTACGACTATCGCAATGGCACGCAAGGCAAGCTGCTGGGCACTGAGCGTCTGAACGCCGGCGCCAACACCAACACCCGCGTCAACACCGGCCTGCCCGCAAACCGCGACGTGATTGCTGTGGTCAAGATCGACGGCCAGATCGCCGCAACCAAAGCTTTCGACATCAACTAAGTCGTCTGTCGGGGCCGGCGCATGCCGCCGGTCCGCCTCTCCTCTGAACGCACACTCTCTCACAGAAACTCTGAAAAAAGGATAAACCTCATGTCTTTCAAATCAATCGCATTTGCCGCTGCCGCCGTTGCCGTGACCGCCACTGCCGGGGCTGCTGACAG
>NZ_JBKQXO010000053.1:0-722 GCF_046762885.1 Yoonia sp. SDW83-1 | reverse complement strand
GACGATACAGAAATCCACCCGCTTTTCCACGGTGCGCCTTCCAGCACCGAGTTCAAGAAGCTGCGCAAACGCATCGTGCGATATACCCGCGAGGCGATCGAACAGTATGGGATGGTGCCCCCTCAGACAGGCCAGAAACCGGACAAATGGCTGGTCTGCCTGTCAGGTGGCAAAGACAGCTACACCCTGCTCGCCGCTTTGTACGAGCTGAAGTGGCGCGGCCTGCTGCCTGTCGATCTGATCGCCTGCAATCTGGATCAGGGGCAACCGGGGTTTCCGGCGACGGTCCTGCCGGAGTTTCTGGAAAAGATGGGCGTGCCGCACCGGATCGAATACCAGGACACATATTCCATCGTCATGGACAAGGTGCCGGCGGGGCGGACATTCTGCGCGCTGTGTTCGCGGTTGCGGCGCGGCAATCTGTACCGGATCGCCCGCGAGGAAGGGTGCAGCGCCATCGTGCTGGGCCACCACCGGGACGATATCCTTGAGACGTTTTTTATGAATCTGTTCCACGGCGGGCGTCTGGCCACGATGCCGCCAAAACTGGTCAACGAGGAAGGCGATCTGTTTCTCTATCGTCCCCTCGCCCATGTGGCCGAGGCTGATTGCGAGAAATTCGCGAAGGCCATGAATTATCCGATCATTCCCTGTGATCTGTGCGGGTCGCAGGATGGGTTGCAGCGCCAGCAGGTCAAACAGATCCTGGATGGCTGGGAAAA
>NZ_JBKQXO010000052.1:0-722 GCF_046762885.1 Yoonia sp. SDW83-1 | reverse complement strand
GACGATACAGAAATCCACCCGCTTTTCCACGGTGCGCCTTCCAGCACCGAGTTCAAGAAGCTGCGCAAACGCATCGTGCGATATACCCGCGAGGCAATCGAACAGTATGGGATGGTGCCCCCTCAGACAGGCCAGAAACCGGACAAATGGCTGGTCTGCCTGTCAGGTGGCAAAGACAGCTACATCCTGCTCGCCGCTTTGTACGAGCTGAAGTGGCGCGGCCTGCTGCCTGTCGATCTGATCGCCTGCAATCTGGATCAGGGCCAGCCGGGGTTTCCTGCGATGGTGCTGCCGGAGTTTCTGGAAAGGATGGGCGTGCCGCACCGGATCGAATATAAGGACACATATTCCATCGTCATGGACAAGGTGCCGGCGGGGCGGACATTCTGCGCGCTGTGTTCGCGGTTGCGGCGGGGCAACCTGTACCGGATCGCCCGCGAAGAGGGCTGTTCAGCCGTGGTGTTGGGCCACCACCGGGACGATATTCTCGAGACGTTTTTCATGAACCTGTTCCACGGCGGGCGTCTGGCCACGATGCCGCCAAAACTGGTCAACGAGGAAGGCGATCTGTTACTCTATCGCCCGCTGGCGCATGTGGCCGAGGCTGATTGCGAAAAATTCGCGAAAGCCATGAATTATCCGATCATTCCCTGTGATCTGTGCGGGTCGCAGGATGGGTTGCAGCGCCAGCAGGTCAAACAGATCCTGGATGGCTGGGAAAA
>NZ_JBKQXO010000051.1:0-731 GCF_046762885.1 Yoonia sp. SDW83-1 | reverse complement strand
CCCACGATCTCGATCTCGTCGCCGACATTGATCACGCCACGCTCGACACGACCGGTCACAACTGTACCACGGCCGGAGATCGAGAACACGTCCTCGATCGGCATCAGGAACGGCAGGTCAACCGCACGCGCCGGGGTCGGGATGTAGGTGTCGACCGCTTCCATCAGCGCCTTGATCGAGTTCTCGCCGATCTCTTCATCACGGCCTTCCATCGCGGCCAGAGCCGAGCCTTTGATGATCGGAATGTCGTCGCCGGGGTATTCGTAGGAGGACAGAAGCTCGCGGATTTCCATTTCCACCAGTTCCAGCAGTTCCTCATCGTCGACCTGATCGACCTTGTTCATGTAGACGACCATGTAGGGAATGCCCACCTGGCGACCCAGCAGGATGTGCTCGCGCGTTTGTGGCATCGGGCCGTCAGCGGCGTTCACAACCAGGATCGCGCCGTCCATCTGGGCAGCACCGGTGATCATGTTCTTGACGTAGTCGGCGTGGCCGGGGCAGTCCACATGGGCGTAGTGACGCGCTTCGGTCTCGTATTCCACGTGAGCGGTCGAGATCGTGATGCCGCGGGCCTTTTCCTCGGGCGCGCCGTCGATCTGGTCATATGCCTGGAAATCACCGAAATACTTCGTGATCGCCGCCGTCAGCGTCGTCTTGCCGTGGTCAACGTGACCAATCGTGCCAATGTTCACGTGCGGCTTATTCCGTTCAAACTTTGCCTTTGCCAT
>NZ_JBKQXO010000050.1:0-862 GCF_046762885.1 Yoonia sp. SDW83-1 | reverse complement strand
GATCATGTTCCGCAAGATCATCTGCTGAGATCGATTGACCGGTTCGTGGACCTGGACGGCATTCGGCCCCATCTTGCAGACTTCTACAGCCACACCGGCCGTCCGTCTATCGACCCCGAGCTGTTGGTTCGCATGCTGCTGGTGGGGTACTGCTTCGGCATACGATCAGAACGACGATTGTGTGAAGAGGTGCATTTGAACCTCGCATATCGCTGGTTTTGCCGTCTCGATCTGAACGACCGAGTGCCGGATCACTCAACGTTTTCCAAGAACCGTCACGGGCGCTTTCGCGAGAGCGAACTGCTGCGCCATCTGTTTGAGACTACCGTTGCGAGATACATCACTGAAGGTCTAGTGAGCGGCCAACGCATGGCAATTGATGCTAGCCTGATCGAGGCGGATGCCAACAAGCAGAACTCGACACCGAAGGCAGAGTGGGACGCGGCAAGCATCGACCCAGCTGATGCACCCCGTGCCATGCGCGAGCATCTCGACACGTTGGATGAGGCGGCATTTGGTGCTGCCAGCGAGGTACAGCCCAAGTTCACCTCGCATTCTGACCCGGCCAGTCAATGGACAGCGGCCCGCAAGGGTGAGCCATTGGAACGCCATTGGTCCGAGAGACAATGGCGAACGCGTTCTTCAGCTATTCCAACAATTACCTGATCGACACAGACCATGGCGTGATTGTCGACGTCGAAGCGACCCGGTCCATCCGGCAGGCTGAGGTTGGATCGACCAAGACTATGCTGAGGCGCGTGAAGGCGAAGTTCGATCTGCATCCAGAACGGCTAATCGCCGATACGGCCTACGGAACCGGGCCACTGCTGGGCTGGTTGGTCGATCGTCAGATCGCGCCGCA
>NZ_JBKQXO010000049.1:0-1023 GCF_046762885.1 Yoonia sp. SDW83-1 | reverse complement strand
TGTGTCTGACGTCAGCGCCTATGGGTCCAAATAGGGTTATTTGCTAAGAGAGTGTTTGTTGTTCATCGTAGCCACGGAGGAGTGGACGATGAGAAAGACGACGAAGACGCCTGGGGAGAAGATCGTCAAAGATATCAAACGCGCGACCCGCAGGCATTATTCATCCGAAGAGAAGATCAGGATCGTGCTGGACGGCCTGCGCGGTGAGGACAGTATTGCTGAGCTGTGCCGCCGTGAAGGCATATCACAGGGCATATATTACAAATGGTCCAAGGACTTCATGGAAGCCGGTAAGAAGCGGCTGGCGGGTGATACGGCACGTGCTGCAAACACTGACGAGGTCAAGGAGCTGCGCCGGGAAGCAAAGGATCTTAAGGAGGTCGTTGCGGAACAGACGCTCGAACTGCGTCTTCTCAAAAAAAGCATGCTCGGGGATGGGGGCGACCACGAATGAGATACCCTGCATCAGAGAAGTTAGAGGTCATCCGGCTGGTCGAAGAAAGTTATCTGTCAGCGCGCCGGACTTTGGCCAAACTGGGGATCCCCCGCACCACATTCTACCGCTGGTATGATCGATATCTACAGCGCGGCGAAGCTGGTCTTCAGGATCAATCCCCCAGGCCAAAACACGTCTGGAACCGGGTCCCCACCCAGGTGAAGCGCAAGGTTGTCGATCTCGCGCTGAAGGAAACGGAGCTGTCGCCCCGCGAGCTGGCGGTGACGTTTACAGACCAAGAACGCTATTTTGTGTTGGAATCCACGGTCTATCGCACGCTCAAGGCCCATGATCTGATCACCAGCCCGGCGTTCATCGTCCTGAAGGCTGCCAATGAGTTCCAGCACAAGACGACGGCCATCAACCAGCTCTGGTAGACAGATCAAGGTCCTTGGTTGGGGCTGGTTCTATCTCAGCACGGTTCTCGACGATTACAGCCGTTACATCGTCTCCTGGAAACTCTGCACCAACATGAAGGCTGAAGATGTGACGGATACACTGGACCTCGCATTGCAGGCGTCTGGCTG
>NZ_JBKQXO010000048.1:0-1050 GCF_046762885.1 Yoonia sp. SDW83-1 | reverse complement strand
GACTGCTTCTGTGAAATGTTCTGCGTTGCCAAATGCTCGGCGCTGCACATGTGAAATGTTTCTGCGTCAGAAAGAGCTGCACCTGCACAAGTCCGGTTTGTCTCGCACACCAGACCTTGATCGGATGATAGGACAACGGCAGCAATGCGGGACAAACCAGACCTTGACGTTCGCGTGGCCAGCGACCGCTTTTCACATGCCGCACCGGCACCGAAACATGAGCGGTGTGTGCACTCCGATTACGTTCAAAACGAGGTTGGGTTCCTTATCACCGCAAGATAACCGGCGGGGTCGTTTATGCCGTTCTGTATGAACGTATCGCTGTCACGGTCGTAAATCTGTAGGTGCTGCTTGTTTGACCCAAGTTCTACGGAAATCGAATTTTGGTCATTGAAGAAAATGTAGTCATGGCCACCGTGACTTATCCTCACCGTCGTGGATCGTTGGCCAATGGAAAACCGAATTTCTAGCTCGCCAAATGAGAACTCGCATTCCTCATCAGGACGGCACTCAAACTCTAGGGCTGCTTCGATGCCTTCAAGATCGAGGTATGCTTGGATAGTGACGTCATTGGTGCCATCAGCGGCGGCAGTTGTACCCGGCAAGAGTGTTGTCATTAGGAAAAAGATGACGCTTAGTCGTGTCATGCGGTTCCTCCAAAGTTCCACGGTATGAGTTTATCGATAGTGGAGCAGAAAAACTACAGCAAGCCAGTTAGCTAAGCGAAGCCGACATTAGCCGCATTGCAGACAATCGGAAGTTTGGGCTCTGTCCGGGCATTCGCCGCGCAAAACACGAATGACTGCTTGGACGCCAGTGCCGCGAAAACGACCCTTTTCACGGCAGTTCTTGATCGTCTAGCAGGTCATTAATCCCGGTTGCGTCAGACTGACGCAATAACCTTTTGCAAATCATTTCCTGAACCTTCACAACACTTGACTTTCTATCTGCCCGTCTGGCCTGCTGCCGGTTTCGTGGACACCGAGATAAGGTGTTTATGAAACTGGAGAATCTACATGACGAGAAGAGTGTTCAGCCGCGAGTTCAAGC
>NZ_JBKQXO010000047.1:0-1119 GCF_046762885.1 Yoonia sp. SDW83-1 | reverse complement strand
ACCGCGTCGCTGTCGGTCGTGTCGTCTCCGCCCTGATCGGGGGTCACAAAGACCTGATCGCCGGGGTTTGTGAAGATCACACTGTACTCACCCGCATCGAGATCTTCGAAGAGATAGGACCCGTCCGCGGCGGTCGTGGTTGTCGCAACCACCACACCGCCCAGCACCAGCTGCACTGTGGCACCGGCCACACCCGTATCGCCCGCGCCCTGCACGTCATCCTTGTCCGCATCGACAAAGAACACGCCGCCCAGGCTCGCCGTGCCGGGGTCTTCAACGCCCGCGTCGACATCACGGATCGCATCGCCGATGGTCACGGCAATCGGGCCGGTCGCACCGGTCGCGGGATCGGCGTCGCTGTCAGAGACATCGTCGCCCACATCCTGCGCCACCAGCACCTGGTCATCCACATCCGTCGGGAAGACGACCACATAGGTCCCCGCATCCAGATCGGTAAAGAGATAGGACCCGTCCGGACCCGTCTCTTGCGTCGCCACCACATTGCCGTCTGCGTCCTGCAGGGTCACGGTCTGACCGGCAATCCCCGTCTCGTCCCCGTCGCCATTGTCCTGATCGTCGTCATCGCTGTCGATAAACAGGCGCCCACCAAGCGAGGCCGTGCCGGGGTCCACCAGACCCGCATCCACATCCGCTGTCGTCTCACCGGCCATAACGCTGATCAGACCTGTCGTGCCGGTCGCATCCACATCGCTATCGACCGCATCGTCGCCGCCCGCATCCTGGCCTGCAAAGTCCAGGCCCGTCGGATTGTCGAACCGGACACTGTAATCATCGCCCGGGGCAAGATCGTCGAATGTATAGCTGCCATCAGGACCGGTCGTTGTGGTTGCAACCACCACACCGCCTTGCAGCAGTGTGACGGTAACCCCTGCGACAGGCGTGTCCCCATCGCTTTGCGTGTCGGATTTGTCGGTATCGACAAAAAGCACGCCCGTGATCGCACCCGTATCCGGATCGGCGATGCCGGCGTCGACATTGCGGATCGCGTCGCCGATGTTCACCATCACAGGGGCCGTGGTGGCTGTGCCATCGCCATTGTCCACCGCGTCGCTGTCGGTCGTGTCGTCTCCGCCCTGATCGGGGGTCACAAAGACCTGA
>NZ_JBKQXO010000046.1:0-1163 GCF_046762885.1 Yoonia sp. SDW83-1 | reverse complement strand
GGGGATGCGGCGATTGCCCTGGCCTCGCGGCCCGCCCGCAACCGCGAAGCCCGCGCCTTTGAAGAGGCGGGCCTTGGCGATATCCGGTCCACACAGAATGAACATATCGTGGCCCTGGACGGGCTGTTGCTGGTCACCTCACCGGACAACCCTGTCCGCGCGATCACCGAGCAGAACGCAGCCCTGGCCTTTGCCGGACGGATCAGCAACTGGGCTGAACTGGGCGGGCCGGATGCGCCGATCAACATTTATGTCCGCGACACCAATTCGGGCATCCGCGAGGTGTTCGATAACCTGCTGATGCGCCCCAACGGGCTGCAGATCTCAAACAATGTCGTGCTGGTGCAGGATGATCAGGTCCTGTCGCAGGTTGTGGCCATCGATCCTTACGGGTTGGGTTTCACCAACTTTGCCGATGGCGAAGGGGCCAAGGCGCTGGCGATTGAAGGGGTCTGCGGGCTGCAAACACCACCCAACGCCTTTACCATCAAGACCGAGGAATACCCGCTGACCCGCCTGCTTTACATGTACACGACCGATCAGCGGTTGCCGGCCCATGCCGACGGCATGCTCGATTTTGCCATGTCCGAAGACGCGCAGGACCTGATCTCGAACGCAGGCTTTATCAATCAGGCGATCCGCGAGGCCTCGATCGACAGTCAGGGGTTGCGGGTGGCGTCGGCTGTGGTGGCCAACCGGGACTTCTCGACCTTTCCACAATTGCAGGAAATGATGCAGCAGTTGATCAGTTCGGATCGTCTGTCGACCACGTTCCGGTTCGAGACCGGGTCAAGCAATCTTGATGCCCGTGCGCAGGATGACATCGTGCGTCTGGCCCGCCTGCTGAGCACCGATGCGTTCCGCAACAAAGAAGCGGTGTTCGTGGGCTTCACTGACTCGGTCGGTGATCCCGAACTGAACCGGCAATTGTCCGAACGCCGCGCCCAACAGGTGGTGCAGCAACTGCTGGACGAGAACCCGAACCTGCAGGCCAATGTCGCTCTGCAAGCCATCGGGTATGGCGAGATCTCCCCGCTGGGATGCAACGAGACCAATACAGGCCGCCGGATCAACCGCCGTGTCGAGGTCTGGGTCCGGGATGTCGTCGCACGCAACTGATGCGACACCCACCCAAACACACCCAAATCAACACGGATCTGACA
>NZ_JBKQXO010000045.1:0-1238 GCF_046762885.1 Yoonia sp. SDW83-1 | reverse complement strand
TGGCCTGCTGCCGGTTTCGTGGACACCGAGATAAGGTGTTTATGAAACTGGAGAATCTACATGACGAGAAGAGTGTTCAGCCGCGAGTTCAAGCAGGAAGCGGTAGAGTTGGTGACGGAGCGCGGTGTGAGCGCCGCTCAGGCTTCGAGGGATCTGGGGATACATGCGACGGTGCTTCGACGTTGGATACGTGCTGCCGAGGCTAATGGTTCAGGGGTTTTTCCCGGGCACGGGAAACTGACGCCAGATCAGGAAGAACTGAGAAGCCTGCGGCGTGAGGTATCGAAGCTGAAGGCAGAGCGCGATATCTTAAAAAAGGCCGCGGCCTACTTCGCCAAGGACCAGCTATGATGTTTGGTTTCGTGGCGAAGCACCGAGGGGTTTGGCCAGTGAGTTGGATGTGCGATGCGCTCGGTGTGTCGCGAAGTGGCTTCCATGCCTGGCTGGCACGGCCACGCAGCGACAGATCGCTCCGGGATGAGAAGCTATCGGCAGCGATCCGTTCAAGCTTTCTGCGTTCGGACCGCACCTACGGTGCTCGACGCGTTTGGCATGATCTTCTTGAAGAGGGCTATTCCTGCGGCCTGCATTGTGTCGAACGGCTCATGCGCCACAACGCCTTCAGAGCGCGTCCTAAACGCCGACAGCCACCAAAAGATCAAGGCACTCGATCTGTCATTGCTGCCAACGTGCTTGAGCGAGAGTTCGAGGCAAGCGGTCCGAACCAGAAATGGGTGGCAGACTTCACCTACATCTGGACGGCCGAAGGCTGGCTCTATGTGGCGGCTGTCATTGATCTGTTCTCTCGGCGCGTCGTCGGCTGGTCCATGAGCGATCAGATGACATCGCAGATGGTGATCGATGCCCTGATCATGGCGATCTGGCGCAGAGGCCGGCCACAGGAACTGCTGCATCACTCGGACCAGGGTAGCCAATACACCAGTGAACCATTCCAGCGCCTAATGACGGACCATGGCATCACATGCTCCATGAGCCGTTCTGGAAATGTCTGGGACAATGCTGCGATGGAAAGCTTCTTCTCGTCACTGAAGACCGAAAGAGTGAGGCGGAAGACCTACCGAACCCGCAAACAAGCTCGGGTGGATGTGTTCGACTACATCGAACGGTTCTACAACCCGAAACGCCGCCACTCGACCATCGGCTATCTAAGCCCTATGACATTCGAGGAGCGAGCAATGAAAGCTTAAGTTGCCGTCCACAAAACCGGCAGCAGGCCA
>NZ_JBKQXO010000044.1:0-1283 GCF_046762885.1 Yoonia sp. SDW83-1 | reverse complement strand
CCGTTTTCTGGCCGCTCGAGGTATCGGTGTAGTTGGCCAAGGCTATGGCAACCCGCGTGCCGTGTCGTGGTTGACATGCCTCAACACGCGATATGCCTGTTCATGCGATCCCTTTTGCGTCGGTAGTATTGAGAAGGGCCGCACGGCCAGATCGTTCACATGCACAGGAGGAGTCATGGCACCGTCGTACGCCTTTACTGATAGGCAGGATGCAGGCCGGAAGCTGGCCGCGGCGCTGCAGAACGTTGATCTGAGCGATGCCGTGGTCGTGGCCCTGCCACGCGGCGGCGTTCCCGTTGCGGAGGAGATTTGCAAAGCCTATCAACTGCCTCTCGATCTGGTGTTTGTCCGCAAGATCGGTGCGCCCGGTCATCAGGAACTGGCAGTTGGGGCCATCGTCGATGGTGACATGCCGCAGTTTGTGATCAATCACCGGATTGCCCGGTCTGCCGGTTTGACCGATGCGCAGGTCGAAACGATGGGGCAGGATCTGTTGCCAGAGATCGCACGTCGTCGCGCGCTGTACCTCAAGGGGCTAAAGCGCCCGTCGCTGGCGAACAAGACCCTTGTTGTTGTGGATGATGGGGTCGCGACAGGGGCCACGTTGCGTGCCAGTCTGCGTGCCCTGCGCAAGGCGGGTGCAAAGACGATCATCCTGGCGCTGCCCACCGCGCCGCCGGATATGCTGCCGTCGCTCGTCAAACTTGCCGATCAAACCATCTGTCTGGATCAGCCCCGTTACTTTCATGCTGTGGGAGCTGCCTATGGCCGCTTTGACCAGACCACCGATGCAGAGGTTGTCGCAGCACTTCAGCGCTGTGCGGTTTGGCAACAGGGGACATAAGGCGCGGCGCGGTTGCTCTATTCCTTGACGTAAGGTTTCCCATCAGCCGCAGGTGCGCGTGCCCGCCCCACAAGCCCGGCGACGACGATGATCGTCGCGATATAGGGTGCCATGGCGAGGAACTCAGACGGGATCGGTGTCTGCAATAGCGCCAGTTTTTGCTGCAGCGAGTCAGCGAAGCCGAACACAAGCGCCGCAGCCAGCGCACCCACGGGATGCCAGCGGCCAAAGATCATCGCGGCAAGCCCGATAAAGCCGCGCCCGCCGGTCATGCCTTCGTCAAACCGGCCCACAGAGCCCAGCGTGAACCACGCCCCGCCAAAGCCCGCGACCATCCCGGCAAGTGTCACGTTGATATAGCGGGTCCGATAGACATTGATCCCTAACGTATCCGCCGCGCGCGGATGCTCCCCGACGGCGCGAGCGCGCAGGCCAAGCC
>NZ_JBKQXO010000043.1:0-1594 GCF_046762885.1 Yoonia sp. SDW83-1 | reverse complement strand
CGGCAGAGAGCCCATTGCGGAGGTGGCTTAGTCGCGCTGCGTGCGCTCGCAGCATGAAAACTTCCTGCGTTGTCGCGAATTCATTGCTGCATCGCAGAGGTTAATGCGGTCGTTCAGACGGCTTGTGGTAAATCCAAGGTTGTGAGTTCACATTACGCAGGCATTCGCTGCTCCGTGATTATTCCGAGATCGCAATCCTTGAGGTTTTTGCCCGCCTGAGACGGGAACGGCAGAATATCGACAGCGCACGCCTGAGGGTTGCTGGATGTTTGCGTTCATGCAAGGATTGTAGCGCGGGATCGCTCTAAGGGAGTTACGGGCAAGCAGCTCTCGCGTTACTATGCTTGAATTGCTGGGATCGAAATATGCCGTCATTCTTCCTTTGGACACCTGCGGATTTTGGTACGGCTGGATTTATCACAGGTGGAACTTTTACGATGACGGGCGCGCCCGATGTTGTTGACGTTACTGATGATGACCTCATTTTTCATGATATCGATCAACCGAACAGCGGTAGCATAGTCGATCCGAACGATCCGCAAACACTCACTAATAATGCAGTATTGGATGGCACGCTTGCTGGTACTGCCGGCGAGAACATTTACAATGCAGCCGAAGCAACCATTACGAACAATACAACAGGTGAAACTGGGCGGTTTCTGTACATCACAATTGGCGATGAAGCTACTGCTGCCACTTTTGAAGGGTACGCGTCAACAATTGAGATTAATACAGGAGACTCGTTTACAATTTCGGGCTTCACCCCAACAGCTGACGAGCCCTACACTAACCTCGTCGTCTGCTTTTCGAGCGGTACGCTTTTACGTACAGATAGCGGTATCAAAGCAATTGAATGCCTGGAAGTTGGCGACGTACTGTATACCTTTGATAACGGTTTGAAGCCGATACGCTGGATTGGTCACCGACACCTCAATGAAATAACGCTTTGTGCTAACCCAAATCTAAGGCCCATCCGTATCAAAGCGGGTGCGTTGGCCAAGAATGTTCCGCTGCACGATCTGATTGTATCGCCCCAGCATCGTATCCTCATTAGATCAAAGATCGCGATCCGAATGTTTGACACAAACGAGATCTTTGTACCTGCAAAACACCTGCTTGCGCTGCCCGGAGTCGAAATCGCCAAGGATATTGCATCAGTTACTTACTTTCACGTCATGTGTGATGAACACGAGATTATTGAAGCCGAAGGTGCACTGGCCGAAACACTCTACACGGGCACTGAAGCGTTAAAAGCGATGGCGCCAGCCGCTGAACGGGAAATCAACGACATATTTGGCGAAGTGCCTTATCTTGACCGCCCACTCGCTCGGCTGACACCGAAAGCTAGACTAGCTAAAAAATTGGTCGAACGTCATGTAAAGAACGGCAAGGAACTGGTACAAATAGCATAGAGCGACCGCTTTTTCCGCCTTTAGATTGTTGGAACAGACCGAAGCAAAAGGTCGGTGTGTGAACAGTTAGGGCAGGTCCGCATGAACGACTGCTTCTGTGAAATGTTCTGCGTTGCCAAATGCTCGGCGCTGCACATGTGAAATGTTTCTGCGTCAGAAAGAGCTGCACCTGCACAAGTCCG
>NZ_JBKQXO010000042.1:0-1681 GCF_046762885.1 Yoonia sp. SDW83-1 | reverse complement strand
GAGGCTGTGTGAAAACTCCCCTGATGATCTGAATGATGGTATGATTTCGGCATTCGTTGCGGAGGCTTTGCATGGGTCAGTTTATCGAAGGCGTGGACCGCCAGCAGGCGCTTTTGCTGCCTGAGTGTCTGGATGATTATGTATACGAAAACAGCCCCGTCCGAGCGATTGATGCCTTTGTCGACATGCTCAGTTTGGCTGAGTTGGGTTTCCAGGCCACGCCAGCTGCGACCGGTCGGCCCGGTTATCATCCCGGGGTTATGCTGCGCATTTATCTCTATGGGTATTTGAACCAGATCCAGTCTTCGCGGCGGTTGGAACGGGAGTGCGGTTGCAACCTGGAACTCATTTGGCTGACCGGCCGGTTGAGGCCGGACTTCAAAACCATTGCTGACTTCCGTAAAGATAATGGGCCAGCGATCCGCAAGGTCTGCCAGCAGTTCGTGGCACTGTGCCGCAATATCAATCTGTTGGATGGGAACCTGGTCGCTATTGATGGCAGTCGGTTTAAGGCGGTGAATGCCAAGGCCAAGAACTACACGCGCGGCAAGCTGCGTCAGAAGCTGGGTGAGATTGATAAGGCCATTGAACGCTATCTTGGTGAGTTGGATCGCGCCGACGAGGTGTTTGAGCAGACCGGAACGGTATTGCCGGAGGCGCGCATGGAATGCACCCTTCGAAAGCTGGAACATCTGCAGAAGGAAGCCCGTCGCTACAGATCGATCGAGAAACGCATGGATGAAACGGGCGAGACACAGGTCTCGCTGAGCGATCCCGATGCGCGATCCATGGCGACGACGCCCCGCATGCCGCGCGTTGTCGGGTATAATGTGCAAACCGCGGTTGAGGCTGAGAACCACCTGATCGTCGCCCATGAGGTCACTATGCATGGCTACGACCGTGACGCCTTGTCGATGATGGCCCTCGCTGCGCGCGACGCCATGGCCACGGATCGGATCGAAGCCATTGCCGACAAGGGTTATTACAAGAGCGAGGAAATCCTCGCCTGTGAAGAGGCCGGGATTGCGGTCGTTGTCCCCAAACCTCAGACTTCAAATGCTGGCGCGCGTGGGCAATTCGACAAAGCTGACTTCACCTATGACGCGGAGGCTGACGCCTATATCTGCCCCGCTGGTGAGCAACTGATCTACCGGTTCACGGGCCAGCAAGATGGCAAAGCGATCCGGACGTACTGGTCCAGCCATTGTGAGGGCTGTGTCATCAAAGACAAATGCACCAACAGCAAGGAGCGGCGCATTCGCAGATGGGAACACGAAGATGTGCTGGAACGGGTCCAGCAGCGATTGGACAAAGACCCCACTCAGTTGGCAGTCCGCAGCATGACCGTTGAGCATCCCTACGGCACGATCAAATCATGGATGGGGGCCACGCACTTCAAGATGCGCAGATTGAAAAACGTCGCCACCGAAATGGCGTTGCACGTCCTCGCCTATAACATGACCCGTGTCATCAATATCATAGGTATCCCAGCACTGGTTGCCGCGATGAAGGCCTAATAGCCGGAGGTCAGACCCAAAACGGCGTCTAAACACGTCAGAGCGCGATCAGAACGACCTACACATCAAATCTGACCCGCCACTGTCGATGATCTGGCCACATACGATCCAAGCGCCCAACACCGCAGAAGCCTCCCAAACTCAGATAGTTTCCACACAGCCTC
>NZ_JBKQXO010000041.1:0-1917 GCF_046762885.1 Yoonia sp. SDW83-1 | reverse complement strand
ACGTCTGCTCAGCGATAACGGTTCAAGCTACGTCTCAGGGGATCTGGCTGAATGGTTGCAAGACAAGGGCATGAAGCATTCTCGCGGTGCGCCGTGGTATGAGTTTATTGGTGACCCACTGCTAGCAGATGCATTCATGGATCGCATCCGAAGTCGGGCTCATCTTCTCCAGTTGAAGGGAAAATCGTTGCGATGTGGACCTGTCGCGGTTTGATGCCGCTCCTTTGATAGCATTTAGTGCAACAAAGGAGACTGACTATGGGACTGAAACGGACGGACGAATTCCGGCAAGATGCGGGGCGGATTGCGCTGACCAGTGGACTGACGCGCAAGCAGGTGGCTGATGATCTCGGTGTCGGGATGTCGACGCTGAACAAGTGGATCACGGCGCATCGAGACATTGATGTCGTGTCGAAAGAGGATTTGAGCCTCGCCCAAGAGAATGACCGACGTCGGCGCGAGAACCATATCCTCAAGGAGGAGCGGGACATCCTAAAAAAAGCAACGCAGTTCTTCGCGAGCCAAAAGCCGTGAGGTTTAGGTTTGTCGAAGAACACCGGGATGTGTTTCCGGCAGCGCGCCTGTGTCAGATTATGGATGTCAGCATGCGCGGTTTACGTGCGTTCCGCAGTCGGCCAGCCAGCCGCAGGCAGCGATCTGATATGGTGACGTTGGCGCACATCAAAGAACAATCGCGTCTCAGCCTGGGCAGCTATGGCAGGCCACGAATGACCGAAGAGCTGAAAGAGATCGGTCTGAACATTGGCCATCGACGTGTTGGCCGTTTGATGCGTCAGAACGGCATATCGGTGGTGAGAACGCGGAAACATAAAGTCACAACGGATAGCAATCACAAGTTCAACATTGCTCCAAACCTGCTGGATCGCGACTTTGTGGCAGAGCACCCGAACCGGAAATGGGCTGGTGACATCAGTTACGTTTGGACCCGCGAGGGCTGGTTGTATTTGGCTGTGATCCTGGACCTGCATTCCAGACGGGTCATCGGCTGGGCAGTGAGTAATCGGATGAAGCGCGATCTGGCAATCCGGGCGCTAAACATGGCCATCTCCTTCAGGGCACCGCCTAAGGGCTGCATCCACCACACGGACAGGGGGAAGCCAATATTGTTCCCACGATTATCAGAAGATCCTGCGCCATCACGGCTTCGAAGTGTCGATGAGTGGCAAGGGCAATTGCTATGACAACGCCGCCGTTGAGACCTTCTTCAAAACCATCAAGGCTGAGCTGATCTGGCGGCGATCATGGGAAACGATGCGGCAGGCTGAAATGGCGATCTTCGAATACATCAACGGCTTCTATAATCCGCGCCGCCGCCATTCAGCACTGGGTTGGAAAAGCCCAGTCGCTTTCGAACGGAAGGTGGCTTAAACGAGCACCGGAGGCGGCACGAAACCGCGACAGGTCTAATGCGGCGTGCTGGCGGTGATGCAAGCGTCGCGCTTCGAGTGTTTTTCGTTTGATCCTTTCGCGTTGTTTTGGAATGGCTTTGTCACGCCCGAAGTAGACGTCTGCGGGTGTGACGTTGTTGATGCTCTCGTGATAGCGCTGATGATTGTAGTGATCGACGAAGGCTTCGATCAGAGCTTCAAGATCGCCGGGCAGGAAGTAGTTTTCCAACAGGATGCGGTTCTTGAGAGTTTGGTGCCATCGTTCGATCTTGCCTTGGGTTTGCGGATGATACGGCGCTCCGCGAGAGTGCTTCATGCCCTTGTCTTGTAGCCATTCAGCCAAGTCGCCGGAGACATAACTTGAGCCGTTGTCGCTGAGCAGTCTTGGCTTGTGAACGCCGTGAACTTGGTCGCAGCCAGACGCCTGCAATGCGAGGTCCAGTGTATCCGTCACATCTTCAGCCTTCATGTTGGTGCAGAGTTTCCAGGAGACGATGTAACGGCTGTA
>NZ_JBKQXO010000040.1:0-3941 GCF_046762885.1 Yoonia sp. SDW83-1 | reverse complement strand
GCTTGAACTCGCGGCTGAACACTCTTCTCGTCATGTAGATTCTCCAGTTTCATAAACACCTTATCTCGGTGTCCACGAAACCGGCAGCAGGCCATTTGTCCTTAGGCGGCTTCTGCCCAGTGGGGCGGGAAGGTTGCGGCGACGTTTGGAAAGGCTTCGATCCTTTGGACCCAATCCGCGATTTCAGTCGATAGAGTTGCCAGATCCGGCAAGCCGAGCGCTTGCATGATTGTTGGCTTCGTCTCCATCGCTCGTTGGATCAGACGCACATGTGGGAAAGCGACGGCGTCTGCGGCACCCGGGCGTTCGCCGGATAGGAAAGGAGTTTCAACCAAGATGCCGGTTAAATGAGCAAGCTCTGATTGCAGTTTCTCGCTGGCGTTTCTCAGGTCGTCTGTGGCTTCGTCCGCGCCTTGAAAGAAGATCGGGGAAAGGACACTGCTTGTGGCGCCGGACAGGTGGTCGAAGATTTCCATGGTCCTTTGCCAGATAAGCGCTGCGTTTAGTGGTGTGTCCCCAAACAAAGGTGTGTCCGGGTACTCTCGATCCAGCCAGGCCAAGATCGCAACGGATTGGCTGAGGGTTGCATCGCCGTCTTTCACCGTCGGGACGGTGCCGCGTGGATTGATGGCTAGGTAGGCGTCGGACTTATGCTCTTTCCGAGCGGCGGACAGCAGGTGGACGTCATAGTCGAGGCCTTTGAAGGCCATTCCAAGGGCCGCGCGCCAGGGACTGGGGGCGCCGCTTACGGTCCAGATTTCCAGAGACATGAATACATTCCTCCGTGGGTGGGTGTTTGCAGAGACATAGCCACCACGGTATGATCCAAAAAGTAGGCAGAAATTTTTATCATACTACTGAAAAAGATACTATTGAGGAAAACAAGATGTCTGAGGCCCTTGTCGATCCTGTCCAAACACAAGTCCCAGAGGCAAGTGCGTGCCCGGCGCCCCGGGTGATCGGGATGATTGGCGGCAAATGGAAGCTGCTAATTCTGCAGATTCTGATTTTTCAGGGCACCAAGCGATTTGGCGAATTGCGGCAATCCATCGACGGAATCACTCAGACGATGCTGACCAACCAATTGCGGGCGCTGGAAGCGGACGGGCTGGTCACCCGCAAGGTCTATGCCGAGGTGCCGCCACGGGTCGAATACTCGGCCAGCGCGGATGGCCTGGCGCTCGCTCCGGTGTTCACATCGATGCACGACTGGTGGGTGAACCGTTCAACTGGTTCATAACACCTGATCCACATTCAATCTCTGCCTAGCACCATCCGTTGGTGTCGGCAGGACAACTGGAATCACTTGCCACGAACAAGGCTATGCCACTCATCATTTCATGCGCTCGCAGCGAATGACCGCTAATCGGATTGCGATCGCAGCAACTGAGATGAGCCCTCAACGTCGGCTTAGGGCCGTCCGTGGCATGAGAGGAAGAATTAGTCGGGCGATATGCTGCGGTCGATCTAATGGCGGTAGAGAGCCCATTTTTCCAGATGCTGCACTGCGCACGGATGTCCGCTTCAAACAGCCTGCTGTCAAAAACGTGACAAAATCAAACTAAGTTCTGCCAAGGATTTGTGAAACAAGGTTTTTCCATTTTAATGGACCTGTCACAGTCAGTGACGAAAACGACCGTTTGTGGCTCATAGGTTATGACATGAGATTTATGTCCATGCTGCAGGACTTTCCCGATACTAGATATTGCCTTTTTCCGATGCAGCATGTCCTCGCCCATCCAGCACCGCTATCGTGAGACGATGCAGCAACGGAAAAAGTTCCGCGTCATTGAGAACAAAAAACTTGATTCACAGGCAATCTTGCAGGAACGTTAGCCAACATTTTTAGTAGGGTAGGTATTATTATGCCAAATAGCCCACATACACCGCGGTCTAAAAGCGAAGCGGCTGAGCATCTTGCTGCCGAGAGAATTGTCTGGACGGAATTCGAGCGAAACTTCATTTCCGTGAGGCAGGAGCAGGCCTATCGAGAGTTGGCTGACCGCAGCGGCCTGAACGGTGACATCGACGCGGCGATTGCCCGCTTTCGGATCGCTGCCCCCACGGTTGATGAGATGATGGCGCAGAGCCGCGCACGTAAGCCCGCGGATCTGACCGCCGATCAGGAGGCCGAGTTCTTTCATCTCGTTGAGACAAACTACGCCGCCTACTTCCGACAAGGGGCGCGGACCGAGTGGGGAAACCCACTGCTTTTGGGCGCATGGGAGCTTGCCTATGATAAGACAGTGTTTCCAATGCGGGATGCGGGATTGATAAAGGTGCCACGACCACTGATGGCGACAACGCCCTGCGGAAGTTACAACGCACAGATATGGCCGCTTGAGCGAACCATAATGTTCTTCGATGAGGGACTTTATCTCTTTATGGGAGATTTAGCGAAGATCTTTGAGCGCGCTTGCCCCGAAATCACGCCTGAGACGTTTTACAACGACGAAGCGATGTCCCATTTGCCGGATTTCCCTCCGCCAGATGAGAGCAACGCTCGACTCTTGGCCGACCTCTTGGAGGTCTATATCCTGAAAGGCACCCCGCAGTCAGCGCAGCGCCCGCCAAGACGTGATCCAAACAGCACCTTTGGTGGCATCTTCCATCATATGCTTGGGTTCGTTTTGCTGCACGAGACCGGCCACGAGCAGCTTGGGCATCTGGGCCAGAAGCCGTGTGCAGAGTTTGAATTCCAGGCTGACCACTTCGCCTTAAACACCCTTTCGAGCTTCACCCGCGGAACTAATGGCTCGTTCGGCATCGGGTTTTGGGCCGCGCTCCTGGCTTTGTTCGCAATCGAATTCTTAGATCGTGCACTTTGGGTGCTGGACCGGGTGGAACCAATGGATAATATGCAGTGGGCACATGATATCTATCCGAGCGTATATAGCCGTCGTCAGGCACTTATTGACGAGGCAATGAAGTTTGAGGATTGGCCGGCGCGTTTGGCCTTTGATCGAATTACTGCTAACACTTCCGTCGTGATGGGCAATTTGGCCGCCGGAGTCGAACATCACCTAATCCAACGCCAGAGCCTGGTAGGAGCACCTCGCCCCTCGCCGCTGTGGCACGATCACCTAGACGCGAGTTTCCCGCCCAAAGAACCAAATGCCGTATATTAGGAGACACCATGTCCGAACAGATTATTAATTTTCATATCGAGGCCTCGGGAGAAAATTCCGACAACGCGATGCAAGTACTGAACGAGATGAATGTAACTGGAGCAAAGTCAGTTCAACCTCTTGGGCTTGCGGCGACGAGCATCTTAATCATAGGGGCCGCCGCTCTCGCCCTGCTGGTCAACGCCGCCATCCGGCTCGTGCGTCTTTGGTCTAAGGGCGTGGTGATCGACGCGCGGGGTGATACGGTCATAGTCAAGAAGGACCCAGCACTCCCGCGCGGCACGTTGGTTGTTATCAGCAAAGATGGAGAGAGGGCCGAATTCGACAAGATTGAGGATTTGGATGTGACCAAGATCGTCGCGTCGTTAGGCGGTTGACGGGTAAAACGTCGGAGGCTCGAGATCTGTACCCTACCTGTATATGACGTAGTCTATTTCGCTGCGCAATAACGGCCTTGTGCTCATATCCAACCCTCTCAAAACGGCTGTATGTGCCAGAACTCATACGTTTCTGTCACCGGCAAAAATGACCGTTTTTGGCGTTAGTGCAACGGGATAAAACAGCCTTGGGACGAGATTGGTCGAAATTCAGATTGCTGATAGAGATTGCATTTCATAGTGACGTTAGGCAAAAGAGGCACCAAAACCACCGTTTTTGATTTACTAGGTTTCTCGAAAGCTGACCTTGGCGCAGCCGCAGCGAAAGTCCGGTTTGTCCGGAGGCTGTGTGGAAACTATCTGAGTTTGGGAGGCTTCTGCGGTGTTGGGCGCTTGGATCGTATGTGGCCAGATCATCGACAGTGGCGGGTCAGAT
>NZ_JBKQXO010000039.1:0-11463 GCF_046762885.1 Yoonia sp. SDW83-1 | reverse complement strand
TTCTCATCGTCCACTCCTCCGTGGCTACGATGAACAACAAACACTCTCTTAGCAAATAACCCTATTTGGACCCATAGGCGCTGACGTCAGACACAATTCTGACTTCTCTCAAACTACCAAATGGAAGCAAATTTTCCTTGGAAAATTGGCCTTTTTGTCAAGAAGCATACGCTGTGCAGTATCGCGAAGCCGTAAAACATTCGGCCTGCATTGGTCTTTTCGTGCGCGTTATTCAGCAGCGATCTTCAGTGTTGCAATCAGGTGATGGAACTTCTCGCCCTGCACGGCAACGTGCTGGCGGGTGACTTTTGCCGCCATTTCCGGATCACCATTGGCAAGTGCTTCGAGAATGCTTTCGTGTTCGGACATGGATTGCCGCAGCCGCCCCCTCAGTCGCAGTTGTAGCCGCCGAAAGGGTTTCAGCCGCCGATGTAGTCGTTTCGCTTCGGCCTCCAGAAAACTGTTGCCGGACTGCGCGTAGATGATGTGATGAAAGCGTTCATTCTCGCGGTAGTAGCTGTCGGCGTCCTGATCCTGCATCGCCTTCATGCATTTTTCGTTGGCGTCGTTCAGGTCGCCCAGTGCCGCATCAGTCATGCGCATTGCGGCAAAACGGGCGCTCGCGGCTTCGAGTTCCGCCATGACTTCGAACATTTCGATCAGTTCGATGGCGCCGGGCTGGCGCACAAAGGCCCCGCGTCGCGGGATCTGTTCGACAAGCCCCGCCTGTGTGAGCCGTTGCAGCGCCTCGCGGATCGGTGTGCGCGAGACCGAAAACCGCTGTGCCAGCTGCACCTCATCAAGGCGGTCGTTGTTGGCGAATCTGCCATCCAGAATCATATCTTCCAGTTCGTCGGCGATGGTGTCTGCATGCCGGTTTGCCATTGTCCGTGCTCCCTCGCGGCGATGACGGTTTGCTGTTTGACTCCATAAATAATACAGGTTTGAACGTCTTGTATACAAAAAACTTGACTATGCATTACGTCGGGTGAATTAATATCGCATCGGTGCTTGATGAGTGCCACCAAGGGAGGAACTACCATGAAGACCGCTTTTAAAGCGACAATTGCGGCTGTCGCCATGATGGCCGTGTCCGCAACATCATTGCAGGCACAGGAATTGCGCCTGTCCCATCAATGGTCTGATAATGACGTGCGCCACAAGGTCGCCCAGATCGTCGCGGACGAGGTTGCGACGGCCGACGTCGGGCTTGAAATCCGCATTTTCCCGACGCAATCCCTGTTCAAAGCACGCGAGCAGTACACGCCGCTGTCGCGCGGTCAGCTTGATATGACGGTGCTGCCATTGTCCTATGCGGGCGGTCTGCAGCCTGCCTATAACCTGACGCTAATGCCCGGTCTGGTGAAGAACCACGACCACGCCGCACGCCTGAACGAAAGCCCGTTCATGGAAGCCATCGAGGAAAAGATGGCCGACGATGATGTGATGGTGCTTGTCCATGGCTATCTTGCTGGGGGCTTTGCGGGCAAAGAGACTTGCATCACCTCGCCTGACGATATGGCGGGCCTGCAGACCCGTGCCGCCGGGCGCGCGTTTGAGCAGATGCTGGCCGGGGCGGGTGCATCCATCGCGTCCATGGCATCGTCAGAAATCTACAACGCCATGCAGACCGGTGTTCTGGATGCGGCGAATACCTCATCCTCGTCTTTCGTCAGCTACCGGATTTATGAGCAGGTGTCCTGCTACACACCAGCGGGCGATTACGCTCTGTGGTTCATGTATCAGCCCCTGCTGATCAACAAATCGACGTTTGACGGTCTGACCGAAGAACAGCAACAGGCGCTGCTGGACGGGGCTGCCAAGGCTGAAGAATTCTATCTTGAAGAGGCCAAGAAAGAAGATGCGGCCAGCCGGGATGTATTTGCGCAAGCGGGTGTTGAGATCGCTGAGATGTCCGAAGAAGACTTCAACGCCTGGCGCGCATTGGCGCAAGAGACATCCTACAAGGCGTTTATCGAGGACACACCGGGTGGTCAGGAATTGCTTGATTTGGCCCTTTCGGTGGAGTGATCCAATCAAGGGCGGCGATTGTGCCGCCCTGTTTTCTACATAAAATCAGGAGGCTGCGGTGGCGGGCAACCCAGGCATCACTGTCGCGCAGACTGGTGGGAACCCTTTCCTGCGGTTTGTGGCGGCGATATCGACCTTGGCGGGATGGACATCCGCGGCGATGATCGTCGCTGCTGTCGCCATCACCTGCCAGATGATTTTCATCCGCTTTGTTTTGAACGGATCGACCATCTGGCAGACCGAGGCGGTGATCTACCTTGTCATCGCGGCTACCCTTTTGGGCCTGCCTTACGTGCAGCGTCTGCGCGGGCATGTGAATGTCGATCTTGTCCCAATTTGGCTGGCGCCGAAGGCGCGGTTTGGTCTGTTCATCATCACGATGTCAATGTCGATCGTGATTGTGGGTGTGATGCTCTACTATGGCTATGAATACTGGCACTTTGCCTGGGAACGGAACTGGCGCTCTGACACGGTGTGGGGGGTACGGCTATGGATCCCTTATCTGGCGTTGCCTGTGGGATTTGCCCTTTTGATGCTGCAACTGATCGCTGATCTGGTCGCAGTGATCCTGCGTATCGAAGATCCATTCGGCCTTGGCGAAAATGATGGGTTGGAATCCCGCACTTCGGGGGAACTCTGATGGATCCGCTGCTGCTTGGCGCGCTGGTTGCCGTATTCACGATCTTCATTCTGTTTTCAGGGATTTCAGTGGCGCTCGGGCTGCTTGTCGTCTCGGCTGGTTTCCTGATCATCTTCGACGGCATGCGGTCGCTGGAACTGATGCCCGAAATCCTGTTTGGCAAGCTGAACAACTTTGCCCTGCTTTCGATCCCGATGTTCATCATTATGGGGGCGTCAATTGCGTCGACACGCGCGGGCGCGGATCTTTACGAGGCGTTGGAACGATGGCTAACCCGCGTGCCGGGTGGGCTTGTGATTTCCAACCTTGGTGCCTGCGCGCTTTTCTCGGCCATGTCGGGGTCAAGCCCCGCAACCTGTGCGGCCATCGGCAAGATGGGTATCCCCGAAATGCGCAAGCGCGGCTATCCGGATGGTGTTGCCGCGGGCTCTATCGCGGCGGGTGGCACGCTGGGTATTCTGATCCCGCCGTCGGTCACCATGATCGTCTACGGCATTGCGACTGAAACCTCGATCGGGCGGTTGTTTCTTGCCGGTGTCTTTCCTGGCCTGATGCTGGTCGGTCTGTTCATGGCGTGGTCGCTTTATTCGACATGGCGGTCCGGCAATATGGAGGTGCTGTCATCTGTCAGCTATTCCTGGCGCGAAAAGTTCGAGATCCTGCCGCGTGTTCTGCCATTCCTGGCCATCATTATCGGGGTGCTTTACGCGATGTATGGCGGTATCGCGACACCGTCCGAGACTGCGGCGGTCGGTGCCCTGCTTTGCCTTGTCATCGCGATGGTGATCTACAAGCTGTGGAACCCGGCTGATCTGTGGGTGGTCCTGCGCGACAGCACCAAGGAATCGGTGATGATCCTGTTCATCATCGCGGCGGCAGGCGTTTTCAGCTACATGCTGTCGTCCCTTTTCATCACGCAATCCATCGCCGCATGGATCGGCACGCTGGATGTGAACCCTTGGGTGCTGATGGGGGCGGTGAACATCTTTTTGCTGATCGCCGGGTTCTTTCTGCCGCCGGTGGCGGTGATCCTGATGGCGGCACCGATCCTGCTGCCGATTATCACCACCGCAGGGTTTGATCCGATCTGGTTTGCCGTGATCCTCACGATCAACATGGAAATCGGGCTGATCTCGCCACCTGTTGGGCTAAACCTGTATGTCATCAACGGCATCGCGCCCGACATCAAACTGAAGACCATCCTGATGGGGTCGCTGCCGTATGTCGCCTGCATGGTCGTTGCGATCATCCTGCTGTGCATCTTTCCCGGTATTGCCACATGGCTTCCAAACGCGGTGATGGGGACAGCGGTATGACACTGCTGGCTGATCTTCTTTCCACCGTTTTTGAAAGGCGCCAGCGGCTGGGCCGGGCCGGGCATCGCGATGATCGACCGATCGAGGCGTTGACGGCCGACCTGATCGGCGCGGCGGGCGAGGTTTCCGGAACGACGGTCGCGCAAAATCTTCTGAACCGTTATGCCGAAATGGATGATGCCACGAAGCTGGCGTTTTTTCACCATCTTGCGCGGGATATGAACATCGATGCGGCGCGGGTGCGTCAGGCGTTAGATGCCTATGAGACGGCGCATACCAAACCCACCTATCGCGCCTTCATGCAGGCCGCAGAGCCGCCGCGACAAGAGTTGATCCGCCGGCTCAATCAGGTGCCGGGGGCCACCGGTGCGCTGGTGTCCATGCGCGCCGATCTTTTGCGCCTTGGCCGCGACATCGACACGCTGCAGGCGCTCGACATCGATTTTCGCCATCTTTTCGCAAGCTGGTTCAACCGTGGTTTTCTGGTGCTGCGCCGGATCAATTGGGAAAGCCCGGCACAGATCCTGGACAAGATCATCGCCTATGAAGCGGTCCATCAGATCGACAGTTGGGACGATCTGCGCAGGCGCGTCGAACCGTCCGACCGACGCTGCTTTGCCTTTTTTCACCCTGCCATGCCAGATGAGCCGCTGATCTTTGTCGAGGTTGCGCTGACCCAGGGCGTGCCGGGGTCGGTGCAGGGTGTGCTGGCCGAAAACCGTGAGATGATCGCAGCCGAGGCCGCAGATACGGCCGTGTTCTATTCGATCTCGAACTGTCAGGCCGGGCTGGCGAGCATTTCGTTCGGCAACTCGCTGATCAAACAGGTGGCCGCCGACCTTGCGATTGAAATGCCGGGGCTGAAGACATTCGTGACATTATCGCCCATTCCGGGCCTGGCTGATTGGCTGGCCGAAACAGATGACACTGTCAAGCCGGAGGAGGACGACCGCATTCGTAGCCTTGCCGCGCATTATCTGCTGGATGTCAAACGACGCGATGGTCTGCCGCGCGACCCTGTGGCCCGCTTTCACCTAGGCAACGGCGCGCTGATCCATCAGGTCAGTGCAAATGCCGATCTGTCGGAAAAGGGGCTCGCCCAATCGCGTGGCGCCATGGTCAATTACCTTTACGACCTCGCAAAGGTGTCGCAGAACCATGAACGCTTTGCGGTCGATCATCAGATCGCCGCCTCGGCTGAAGTACGTGCGCTAGCTGCTGCGGCACGCAAAGCTGCAGCCTGATGAAACGACACGCGATATGACAAACCCACTCTACGACGCACTTTTTGGCATCCATGCGGGAAAGGCGACGCCCTTTCTTCATTTGGCTGACGGTGAGATCATCACCCATGACGGATTTCTTCGCCATGCGGCGCGTATCGCGCATGTGCTGACCAAGGCAGGCCTGCAACCCGGTGATCGCCTTGCCGCACAGATCGCCAAGTCGCCCGAGGCGCTAGCGCTTTATGCTGCTTGCACACAGGCCGGGCTGGTGTTCCTGCCGCTCAACACCGCCTACACCGTCGATGAACTGACCTATTTCATTGAAAACAGCGGTGCGCGGATGGTGATCTGTGACAGCGAGGGGGCGGATGGGCTTCGAACCGTCGCCGACAGGCTGGGTGCGCAGCTGCTGACACTGAACGGCGATGGCACTGGAAGCCTGATGGACGGGGCCCAAGGGCAGTCTGAGACCTACCCGACCGTGGCGCGCGCTGCGGATGATCTGGCCGCGTTTCTTTACACATCCGGGACAACTGGCCGATCAAAAGGCGCGATGCTGACACAGACCAACCTACTCTCCAACGCGCGCACCCTGGCAGAGCACTGGCGTTTCGACGCTGACGACATTTTGCTGCATGCATTGCCGATCTTTCACACGCATGGGCTTTTCGTGGCGACGAACGTGACCCTGATCGCGGGCGGCGCGATGATCTTTCTGCCAAAATTCGACATTGATCTGATGATCGAAAAACTGCCTCTGGCGACGGTGATGATGGGCGTGCCGACCTTTTATACCCGCCTTCTGGATGACGACCGGTTCACCGGCAATCTGGTGCGCGACATGCGGCTGTTCATTTCCGGCTCTGCCCCGCTTTTGGCCGAAACGCATATCCAGTTCGAGGCGCGCACGGGTCATCGTATTCTTGAGCGGTATGGCATGACCGAAACCAATATGAACACGTCCAACCCCTATGATGGCGAACGCCGGGCGGGCACGGTCGGCTTTCCACTGCCGGGTGTAGACCTGAAAGTGTGTGATCCCAAGACCGGCGCCGAGTTGCCGCAAGGCGAGGTTGGCGTGATCGAGGTACGCGGGCCGAATGTGTTCAAAGGCTACTGGCAGATGCCCGAAAAGACCGCGGAAGAACTGCGACCGGATGGTTTTTTCATCACGGGCGACCTGGGGCGGATTGATGAAGACGGTTATGTCCATATCGTGGGACGTGACAAGGATCTGATCATCTCGGGGGGTTACAACATCTACCCCAAGGAAATCGAACTGGTGCTCGATGCGCAGCCCGGCGTGCTTGAAAGTGCCGTAATCGGTATTCCTCATGCGGATTTCGGCGAAACGGTTCTGGGCCTTTTGGTGCCGGAACCGGGTGCAACCCCTGATACAGATGCTATCGCTGACGCCGTGCGCGACACGCTCGCCCGGTTCAAGCATCCGCGCAAGCTGTTGGTAATTGATGAACTGCCCCGCAACACGATGGGAAAGGTGCAGAAGAACGCGCTGCGCAAGCGCTATTGCGAATTGTTCTCTGCAATCTAATCTATTACAAGGATCAGTGTCGTGGATGAGCCTTTACGAGGCATATCCGGCAAACCACATGACACGAGGTTTTGGGGAAGATGAGTGATGTTGCCCCTGGTCCGGGCCGTCTAGGTGTAGAATATGTTCCTGTTTCTTTCTGGTGATTTGGTTGCGGTCAAGACCGGCTGAGCGGAGCCTTTGCGGAGCTCAAGGGCGATCTTCCAAGCATCAGGATCAGCACGCGTCGCCTGATGCGGGTGACTGATGCCTCAGAGGTCAGTTTGGAGGACTCCGAGAATGGAGCGAAGGTGTGGACTGTGCCATGCGAGCACATCAAATACCCTTACGATCGCGTTGCCTTTGAAAATCGGCGACGTGATGGCTTAGCTACTTTGGAAAACGGCCTTCCAGCATGGCCGGTTGCTGAAGAAAATGGGATAGCCTTCCAAACCTTTAAGCAACGCCTCAAACGAGGTTGGTCGGGTGAAAGATTAGCAACTGAGCGGGTGCGCGAAATAGCGCATAGCCCGGATGATGAATCGGTAGTAATCGCGCTGGAAAATGGGTTGTCCGTGCGGGCATATCGCAGCCGTGTGCAGGCTGGTTGTCCAGAAGCTATCGCCGCAACAATGGGGCTAAGTTGGCGGAAATGGTGAGACATGCCTCTTTGAGGCAGGGCCGGCCGACTCCGGACCTTCATCTTGCAGTCAAGCGCTGCGGCGCAGCTTCACCAGACCGGACTTTCGCTGCAGGCGCATGATTTAAGTGCCGTCCAACTGACAGTGTGCGGACATAGCAGCCGCCGGCCACCGGGCAAAAAAGCTTCCTTATTGACTGATGGCGGACGGCCTGTTCCAATATTTAGAGCACGTGGTCGTTCGGCAACCTGCGAAACGCGTGTCAGGGCGTCTCGACAACTGCCTCTGATCTCATATTGCGACGCACTTTGCACCCGCTTCAATAGAAGGCATGCTGCAACACAAGACTCCGAAATCGCGATGGGCAGGGATTGATGGTCGATGGCATAGATCTCGTAATTCAAGACGGTCAGGTGGTTACGCCCCACGGCGTTGTCCATGGTGATGTGGCGATTTCCAACGGCAAAGTCGTCTCCTTGGGTGTACCCGTCGTAGGCGCAAAGGCGCGTATTTCGGCGAAGGGAAAATGGGTGATGCCCGGCGGCGTGGATCCGCATGCCCACATCGAACAAATGTCGGGCATGGGACAGTGGAATGCCGACACGTTTGAAACTGCGACAAAATCGGCAGCGATGGGTGGCACAACCAGTGTCATCTCATTCGCCGCGCAAGCCAACGGACAAACGCTCTCCGAAACCGTGGCCGACTATGCGGCGCGCGCCTCCAGAGGCGCTATGATCGATTATGCATTTCACATCACTCTGACGGACACCGATGTTGCAGGATTTGATAGCGATCTTGCCGCACTGATACGTGCCGGCCACAGGTCTCTGAAAGTGTTCACGACATATAACATCCAACTCAGCGACGCGCAGTTGTTGCGGATTTTTCAAAGCGCGCGGCAAAGTGGCGCTTTGGTATGCGTCCATGCCGAAAATGACGCGATCATCACTAATGCGAGAGAAGATCTCATCAATGCTGGCCATGTCACCCCTCGGGACCATGCCAGGTCTCGGCCCCGTATGGCGGAGACCGAAGCAGTCGAGCGCATCTGCCGGTTTGCGGAATACGCAGATCAGCCCGTGATGCTGTTTCACATCTCGACCCGCGAAGGAGCGGCCGCAATCAAGGCCGCGCAGGCGCGTGGCGCTCCGGTCTGGGCGGAAACCTGTCCACATTACCTTTTCATGACGGAAGCCGTTCTGGACAAGCCTGGGCTGGAGGGCGCCAAATGGATGTGTTCGCCCCCGCAACGGACCGAACAGGATCAGGAAGCGTTGTGGACAGCACTGCTGAACGGAACGCTCAGCCTCATCTCGTCGGATCACGCGCCCTATCGCTTTGATGACACGGGCAAACTGTCGGCTGGCCGAAACCCTGGCTTCCACCAGATTGCAAATGGTCTGCCGGGACTGGAAACTCGGTTGCCGCTTCTTTTCAACGCGATGGTCACAGAGGGCCGCGGCGGACCCGAAGCCTTTGTCGAACTGACGTCACACGCGCCAGCAAGGATTTACGGGCTGCCGCACAAGGGCGCGATCGCTGAAGGAATGGATGCGGATATTGTCATTTGGGACCCAGGGAAAACAGTGGCCTACGGCGCCGACGATCTGCATGACAATGTCGGGTACAACCCGTGGGAGGGATATCAGGTGACGGGCTGGCCGGAACGCGTCATCCTCCGAGGGCGGACTATAGTGGAAAATGGCGAATTCCTGGGCGAGCCAGGACACAGCATGTGGATCAGCCGACCGAAATTGGCCACAAAACCAAGGGGGCATGCCAGTTGAGCTCAAGCGAGATACGCCGCCCAGAAACAAGCAATGAACTGGCGATCACGTTTCTCTATTATCGGGATCTGCCGAAGGCCACGCAGTTTTACGAGAATGTCCTCGGACTGCCGTTGGCAATCGATCAGGGGTGGTGCAAGATCTATCGGATTTGCCCAGGTGCTCATGTCGGCCTTGTGGACGAGACGAAGGGCATGAATAAATGGTCAGCAACCAAACCAGTACAGCTATGCATCCGCGTTCCCGAGGTGGATGATTGGTACGCCTACGCACAGACCAAGGAACTGGACACCTTGTCTCCACTATTCGAGAACGATGAAATCGGCATCCGAGCTTTCGTCTTCAACGATCCCGAGGGCTATCAGATCGAGATCCAATCCGCGACACGGCCGGACGCATGAACTCACTGATTGTCATCAATCCAAACTCATCGCAGCACGTGACAGGCGGCATCGACGCAGCCGTTGACCCTCTGCGCAGCTTCGGAATTCCCATCCGCTGCCTCACCTTATCTGAGGGACCACCGGGTATAGAAACTCAGCGACAGGCTGATCTGACAATTGCGCCGATGCTGGAACTAGCGGCAGCTCAGAACGATGCTGCAGGATATGTGATCGCCTGCTTTGGCGATCCGGGCCTGCACGCCTTGCGCGACCTGACGTCGAGGCCTGTTGTCGGGATCCAGGAAGCATCCGTCATGACGGCCCTGACATTGGGTGACAGGTTTGGCGTGATTGCTATACTGTCTGCCTCCGTTCCACGTCACTTGCGCGCCTTTGGCGCCATGGGGGTGCTAGATCGTTTGGCGGGCGACCGTGCCGTTGGTCTGGGCGTTGCGGACTTGTCCGACGGTGCAAAAAGCCTTGATGCGATGATCGCGACCGGGAGACGACTACGCGACGAAGATGGCGCCGATGTTCTGATAATGGGCTGTGCCGGCATGGCCCGCTATCGCGACCCGTTGCAGGAGGCGACCGGCCTACCGGTTGTTGAGCCTACCCAGGCGGCGGTGAGCATGGCATTGGGGCAAATCCGCCTCACACTGTCTCACAAAGTGCAAAGAGCCGATCATGCTTAATGAAACCACTCAAGGCGTTTTTACCATTGCCGCAACGCCGTTCCTGCCTGATGGCGCGCTTGATTTTGACAGCATTGATCGCTTGGTCGACGCATACATTGAAAAAGGCGCGGATGGTCTCACGATTTTAGGCATGATGGGTGAGGCCGGAAAGCTTACGGTTGCGGAATCAGTGTCGGTTGTTCGGCGCGTCATTTCACGCAGCGCGGTTCCCGTGATTGTCGGGGTTTCCGCGCCAGGATTTTCGGCAATGACGGCGCTCAGTAATGAAGCCATAGATGCCGGCTCAACGGGTGTCATGGTCGCTCCGCCCATGGGTCTGCAAACCGATGCTCAGATTGTCGGTTATTTTCACAATACCGCAGAAGCGTTGGGCAACATTCCCTTCGTTTTGCAGGATTTCCCACTTGCCACTGGTGTGCAAATCTCACCCTCGGTTGTCCTTAAGATCGTCGAAGACTGCCCGACATGCGTGGTGCTCAAACACGAAGATTGGCCGGGCCTTGAAAAGATCACGGCGCTGCGCAAGGCGTCCGATACCGGATCGCGCCGCATATCCATCTTGTGCGGAAATGGCGGGATGTACCTGCTCGAAGAATTGCTGCGCGGGGCAGATGGCGCGATGACCGGGTTTGGATACCCCGAGATGATGCGGCAGGTTCTGGACGCCTTTCAGGCCGGAGACCTAGAGCGCGCACGGGATATCTTCGACGCCTATATGCCAATGATCCGTTACGAGGCGCAGCCCGGTATGGGGCTGGCGATCCGAAAGCATTCGCTTGTCCGGCAGGGTATCATTCGACACTCAACGCTACGCAAACCCGGAGCTGGGTTGACAGCGGAGACGATCGCAGAAATCGATGCACTCGCGGTGCGGCAAACCAGGCGTTTGAGCGATTTGGGTTTGTAGCCACGACGTTGGAACGGCCGTCTGCATGAGACGCCGAGCTGCAATTTGCCGAACGCTCAGGAAGGTCGGCTCTCGGCCGAACTTGGATACGGCGCGGAGGCTGCGGCAGTTTAGAGAGTGATAAAGCCGCTCGCGGCCCAAACCGGCCATCAATCCCTGAGGCCGTCCCAGCAGCTTAGCTTTCCGGAAGCGGCCATTGGTTGGACTGGCCTGCTGCCGGTTTCGTGGACACCGAGATAAGGTGTTTATGAAACTGGAGAATCTACATGACGAGAAGAGTGTTCAGCCGCGAGTTCAAGC
>NZ_JBKQXO010000038.1:0-13363 GCF_046762885.1 Yoonia sp. SDW83-1 | reverse complement strand
TGCTTGAACTCGCGGCTGAACACTCTTCTCGTCATGTAGATTCTCCAGTTTCATAAACACCTTATCTCGGTGTCCACGAAACCGGCAGCAGGCCAAAGAACCGCATCTTGTTGGAAAACTACTTCCTGCCTGGCGACCTCGAAGCGCAGATCGAAGCCTTCGTCGACCACTACAATCATCAGCGCTATCACGAGAGCATCAACAGCGTCACACCAGCAGACGTCTACTTCTGCCGCGACAAAGCCATTCTGAAACAACGCGAAAGGATCAAACGAAAAACACTCGAAGCGCGACGCTTGCATCACCGCCAGCACGCCGCATAATTAAACCAAACAGATGAGCCAAATCTCTCTTAGATTAGGCCGCCATTGGTCCCAAAAACTCTGATGACGGACACTAGGTGTGCTGCTATCCATTTCGTTTTAAACTTACCCGGGACAAACCTAAACTCGCAATCTCCGTTAGAGTTGACGAGAAATCGTCTGGAAACCTTCCTCTCTGACATAGAGCTGCCAAAGCCTGAGCAAGGCTTGGCGCCATCATGATGCCGTATCCTCCCTGGCCGGCATGCCAGACGAAATTGTCGACGGTTGGGTCATATCCCATCACCGGGTTTTCATCGGATACGAAGGTCCGCAGACCGGCCCAGCTATGGGCAATCCTGCGCACGGGTATGATCGTTTCGCGCTCGATCCAGTCAGCGATAATGGCGATGTCCATTTCATCAGGCTGCACGTCCTGAGGGACCGTGGGCGTCGCATCACCAGGAGAGGCCATCAGCTTGCCCGCTTCGGGTTTGATATAGGCGTCACTCCCGGAGAAATCGACGCAGGGAAGGCGCGCCACGTCCATGCCTGGCAGCGCGTCGACGATGATCGCTGTGCGACGCTTGGCCACCAATCCGATAGGAGCCAGCCCCGCCATCTTGGCAACTTGCTCGGCCCATGCGCCTGCGGCGTTGACGATTGTCTTGCTTTGAAAGGTCGTACTGCCAGCGTTCACTGTCCAGGTACCTTTATTATTCGAAAGCGCGGTCACCTTCGTCCGGCAGCTCAGTGTGCCCCCACGGGCTTTGAACCCCTTCAGGTAGGCCTGCAGCATCGTCGAAACGTCGATATCCATGACTCCGGCCTCGAAGACTGCGCGGGAAAGGCGATCGGGCCGCAGGAACGGCACAAGGTCCAACGCGTCGGCCACCGCCATCTCCACAACCGGGTTATCCTCGGTCGAGGCCGCCAGTACAGGATCGAGCAATGTCTCTTTTCCCGGTGCGGCGACGGTCAACGCTCCCCTGGGATGCAGCAAGGGTCGGTCAGTGAAGCCCGCCGGGGGTGCCTGAAAAAACGGCTCGCTGAGCGCGTTGATCTTGCGCACGAGCGGCGTGCCGTAGTTGCGGGTAAAGAGAGCCGCCGAGCGACCCGAACTGTGATAGCCAGGCTGCGCTTCGGCTTCGATCAAAAGGACATTGCTGTTTTCTGCCAGTTCGAAGGCGGCTGAAGCTCCGGCCATACCCGCGCCGATAACGATGAAGTCATAGATCATGGGATGCAGCCTTTATCGCGCCAAAACTGACGGTTTCGACCATAAGATGCGCTATCACCTTAACATGCAAGATTTTATAAAATTGTTTACTTTATGAAAGTTTTATAACATTATGACTGATGAACCTGTGGAGGGGTCATGCCAAAATCATTGCGCGAACGTCTAACTGAAGCGAGTGCTTCCGCCTCGAAGGCGGATCGTGCGCTGGCCAGTTACATGTTGGCTGAAATGGCCGCTCTGCCTTTTGAAACCGCTGCAAGCCTTGCTGTGAAAGTCTCGGTCAGCGAACCCACGGTGGGGCGGTTCTGCCGGACAATCGGTTATCAAAGCTTCAAAGATCTCAAAGCGCATCTGCGCCGCGATATGGGCGGCCAGCCCTGGTTGATTGGGGATCGGCTGAGCGATCTTCAGGCGCGCCACCGCTCTGGCGAAGACCAGCTTGTTCGTGGACTTGAACTTGAGATGGCTGCTCTGGTCGCTGTTTACGAAATCGCTCATTCACCGGCGTGGGCGACAGCCGTTCGCAGGCTCGCCACCGCCAAGGCAGTCTTTGCCGTCGGCTTTCAGACCGAACGCGGGATGGCACAGATCTTTGTCAACCAGTTGCAATATCTGCGGGACGGGGTCGAACTTCTGGAT
Organism: Yoonia sp. SDW83-1; assembly: GCF_046762885.1. Classification (NCBI taxonomy): domain Bacteria; kingdom Pseudomonadati; phylum Pseudomonadota; class Alphaproteobacteria; order Rhodobacterales; family Paracoccaceae; genus Yoonia; species Yoonia sp. SDW83-1. Next base: position 11,182 of record NZ_JBKQXO010000038.1, on the reverse strand, counting down.
CTGGCCGGTGGCAACTTTGCCCAGGTGCTGGCCCGAGACGACACCGATGCCTCCCTCGTGATCTTCGAGGCGCGCCGCTATTCGCGTCTGGCCCGCGATCTGGCGACCGAGGCCAAGGCGGCCGGTATTCCGGTCACGCTGATCACTGATCCCTTCTGTGACTGGGGGCACGACGTCGCGGAAGAAATCTTTGTGGTGCCCACCCAGTTCAACCTTTTCTGGGAATCTACGGCCCAGATGGCCAGCCTGGCCAACCTGCTTGTCAACGGGGTGTTCATGGAGCTTGGCCCGGAGGTCGAAGCCCGCATGAACCGCACCGCCGAACTTTACGGCCGTTTCATCGGCCACGTGGGCAGCGCGCCCACCATTCAGACAAAGCCGAAAAAGACGGAGAGCAAGACCAACACCTGAGATTTTTCCTATGAAAAGGACGACCCCGATGCGCTATGAGACCAAGACGAAACTTCTGTCAGGAACGGCGCTCATCGCAGCCGGGTTCCTGTCCAACGCCGCCCTGGCTCAGGAGGCATCGATCGCCTTCGCTTCGGGAGAGCTTGGAGCCACTTCCTACAATCCGGTGACCTCAAGCAACCTCAATTCCGCGACATCGCTGATCTACGACCGGCTGGTCGAGCAGGACGAAGATCAGTCCTATCACCCGCATCTGGCGACCTCTTGGGAGGAAAGCAGTGATGGCATGTCTTGGACCTTTCAACTGAAAGACGGTGTGACCTTTCACGATGGTACGCCATTCACCGCGCAGTCCGTTGCCGACTGGATCCCAGACTTCGCCGAGACCGAGAATGCCTACCTCGTGGCCGCCATCGCATCGGTCGAGGTGGTGGATGACCTGACGGTGAAATTCGTCATGTCCCGGCCGGAACCCAACCTGCTTTACAATCTGGCCTCGTCCTTCATGGGCGTGCCGGGGGCTGCGGCCTATGACAGCATGGGCGAAGATTTCGGTGTGACCGGCGCTGTCGGGACCGGCCCGTTCAAGCTTGAAAGCTTTTCCATCGGCCTTGAAACCGTTCTTGTGCGCAATGACGACTACGCCTGGGCGTCGGACCTTTCCGAAAATCAGGGTCCCGCGCATTTGGAACGCGTGACTTTCCGCGAGATCCCAGATCAGTCCACGGCGTTTTTGGAGTTAAAAACCGGCGGGATCGATATCCTTCTTGGGGTGCCAACGGACTTTCTGAAAATCCTCGAAGCAGAGAGCAACGTTGCCGTCATTCAAATGCCCGGAACCGGCATCAACTATATGCCGATCAATGTGACTGCCGCGCCGTTCGACGACATCAAGGTGCGCGAAGCCACGGCGCTGGCCGTCAATCAGGAAGCCATCGTCGCCTCGATCTACAATGGCGTCGGCGCGCCAGCGCACAACTTTCTGATCGCCTCACTGCCCGAAGCGCAGGTCGATCCAGCACTCAATGTCAGTTACGATCTGGACAGGGCGAATGCGCTGTTGGACGAAGCGGGTTGGGCCATGGGTGACGGCAAGGTGCGGATGAAGGACGGTGAACCGCTGTCGGTGAAACTCTTCACGCAGAACGGGACCGAATTCACCTCGCTCGCGCAGGTGGTCCAGGCACAACTGGGCGAGATCGGGATGGAGGCGGTGATCACCGTCTTCGACAGCTCAACCATCCGGGATGAATACAAGAACAATCGTCATCAGCTTGCGGTGCGAGGATACGACTGGAACAATTCGGATATTCTCGACTGGTTCTTTTCCGGCAAACGGCTGGGTTATCCAAACGTGTCCATGTGGGAAGACACCGAGGGGCAGCGCCTGAATGACGTGGCGATGGAAGCCAGCAGGAATTCGGATGAGCGGATCGCGAACTTCACGGCGTATCACGAATACATCCTGTCCCAGTACCTTTTTGTGCCAATCTACCAGCCGACTCAGAACATCGCATACAATTCGGACCGGGTGAACGTCCCAGATCCGGTGCGCGGCACCCGGTTCCGGTCGCAGACCGTGCTCGACATCACGACGGTCGAATAAGCGGCAACGCGTCGGTTCCCGCCCCCGCGCCACGCGGGGGCGGGGATACCAGCGCCCGGAAAGGACGCCGTCATGCTTTTGCGATACATCCTGTTCCGGACGCTGATGTTGATCCCGGTCTCGATCTCGATCTCGCTCGTGATCTTCATGATCGTGCATCTGCTGCCGGGCGACCCGATCGATAATCTGATCCGGGTCGGCTCGTCCCCTGACGACCGCGCGGCATTGATCACCAAATATGGGCTCGATCAGTCGCTGTTCACCCAGTATTTCCGCTGGATCGGTGCCATGTTTCAGGGCGATTTCGGCGAGGCCATCGTGCTGCGGCGCCCCGTGGCCGACCTGATCGCGCAGAACCTGCCCTACAGCCTGACCCTTGGCGGCCTCGCCTTTCTTTTTTCCAGTGTGGTGGGCATCATCCTGGGCACCATCTCGGCCACCACCCGTTCGTTTGTATTCGAGCAATTCGTCCGAGGTTTCATCCTGCTGGGGTCAACGGTGCCCGGGTTCTGGCTGGCGCTCCTGATGATCCTGTTCTTCGCAGTGCAGCTCCAGTGGTTTCCGGTTTCGGGCGCGGGCGGTTGGGACAGCCTGGTGCTGCCAGTGCTGACCATCGGGTTCGGCGGCGTGGCACTCGTGGCGCGGGTCACACGCGTGGCACTTCTGGATGTGAAGCGGGAGGACTTCGTGACACTGCTGCACGCCAAGGGGCTTTCGTCACGCGCAATTCTGACCGGTCATCTGATGCCACACGCCATGCTGCCGGTGGTTACCATTCTGGCCTTGCGTATCGGGTGGATTCTCGGCGGTGCCGTGACGGTCGAGTTCGTCTTTGGTCGGCCCGGCCTTGGTTCGCTTTTGATCCGCGCGCTGGGGCAGCGCGACTATCCGGTGGTGCAAGGCTGCCTGCTGATGCTGGCGCTAGCGGTGATGCTTGGCACGCTGATCGGCGATGTAGCACAGGCCGCCATGGACCCCCGTATTCGAGAGGCAAAGAAATGACGTCGATGACAGGCACTGCCGCCCGCGCTATGGCCGGTTTCGGAAACACCGCGCTTGGGCGTGCGTTCGGATCGTGGCTGGGTAGGATTGCAGGTGGTTTCCTTGTGCTGCTTGTCCTGACAGCAATCTTTGCGCCCTGGATCACGCCGTTCGACTATGCAGCCCAAAACCTGATGAACGCCAATGCGCCGCCAGGCTGGCCGCACCTGCTGGGCACCGATCAATTCGGACGCGATGTTCTCAGCCGGGTGATCTATGGCGCGCGCACCTCGCTGTCGGTCAGCGCGACGGCCATCGCCATATCCATCACGGTCGGGATGACACTCGGTGCCGCGGCTGGTTACTTCGGCGGCCTGTTTGAACGCGCGGTCATGACAGTGGTGGATCTCACCTGGTCCTTCCCTGACATCCTGATCGCCCTTATTTTCGTGGCCATCATCGGCCCTGGCCTCACCTCAACCACCTTCGCCATCGCCATTGCCTATCTGGCACAGTTCACCCGGCTCACACGGGCGCAGATCGTGCGGCTGAAGCGTGAAACCTTCATAGAGGCGACGATCAATCTGGGGGCCAAGCCGCGTCACATCGTGCTCAAACACCTTCTGCCAAACGCCGTGGCACCGGTGATCGTCGTCGGTATGCTGGCGATCGGCGACGGCATCGTGCTGGAGGCAACGCTGGGCTTCTTCGGGCTTGGCGCGCAGCCGCCCACGCCCAGCTGGGGTGCGATGATGTCATCGGGCACAGCGCAACTCTTCCTCAGTCCTTGGGTCATCATATTTCCCGGTGTCGTGGTCGCCGTCACGGTCGTCGCGGTGAACCTTTTCGGAGATGAACTGATCCGCGCGCTTGATATCCGCGACCGGATCAGAAGGGCATGACCATGCTGGAAGTACGCGATCTCGAAGTGGCCTTCGGCACTGTCGCCCCGCTTTCGGGCGTCAGCTTCTCGCTGGCGAAGGGCGAAACTCTCGGCATCGTCGGGGAAAGCGGGTCAGGCAAATCCCTGACCGCGATGAGCGTGATGGGCCTCCTGCCCCTGTCGGGCGGCCGGATCACGGCGGGTTCCATTCTGTTCGACGGTCAGGAACTGACCACGCTGTCCGAGCCTGCCTATCGCCGCTTGCGCGGCGGGCGGCTGGGGCTGATCACGCAGAACCCGATGACCTCGCTTGATCCGCTGCAAAAGATCGGACCGCAGGTGGACGCGGTGGCGGTGTTGCATCTTGGCATGAGTGCGCGCCAGGCCCGGGCGCGCACAGTGGAAATCCTCGGCACCCTGCGCATCCCTGAACCGGCGCTGATCTGCGATCGCTACCCGCACCAGATGTCGGGTGGCATGAAACAGCGCATCGTCATCGCCATGGCACTGGCCGCCGATCCCGACCTTCTGGTCGCGGACGAGCCGACGACCGCGCTGGATGTGACGGTACAGGCGCAGATCATCCGCCTGCTGGACGATCTGGTCAAGGAACGCGATCTGGCGCTGGTGCTAATCACTCACGACATGAGTGTCGTCGCCCAGACCTGCGACAAGGTGGTTGTGATGTACGCGGGCCGTGCCATTGAATACGGGCCGGTCGAAGCGATATTCGACGCACCACAGCACCCCTACACCCAAGCGCTGATCGGGTGCATTCCAAAGGGTCTGGGCGCGGATGAAACGCTTTCGGGGATTCCGGGCACGGTGCCAACGGTGTTGAACTATCCCAAGGGGTGCCCCTTTCACCCCCGCTGCCAACGCGCGCAGGACATCTGCACAAACGAAAGACCGGAATTCGTCACGCACGGGGCCGGTGCCGCCGCATGCCATTTCGCTGGGGATGCCGCATGACCAACCTTCTGGAAGTCCGGAACCTGTCCAAGAAGTTCGTCACACCGGGCGGGCCGTTCCGCAAGGCAAGGGCCATGCATGCGGTCAATGACGTTTCCTTCGATCTGCCCAAGGGCCGCGTGATCGGCGTGGTGGGCGAATCCGGTTGCGGCAAGTCCACGCTGGCGCGGCTGATCCTGCGCCTCATCGAACCGACCATCGGCGAGCTGCGCTTTGACGGGGAGGATTTGCGCGCAAAATCGCCAGCGCAAATGCGCAAGCTGCGCGCCGACATGCAGATGGTGTTTCAGGATCCGTATTCCGCAATTGATCCCCGCTACACGATTACGCGCGCTGTAATGGAACCCTTCGACGTACAGGGCCGCAAACCAAAAGGTAGCGCGGCAGAGGAAGTCGCCGACCTGTTGACCATGGTCGGCCTGAACCCCGGGTTGGCTGGCAGCTATCCGCACCAGATTTCTGGCGGGCAGAAACAGAGGGTCGGCATAGCACGTGCGCTTGCCCTGCGCCCGTCGCTGCTGGTGCTGGACGAACCGACCGCCTCGCTCGACGTGTCGGTGCAGGCGCAGATCATCAGCCTGCTGGAGCAGTTGCGGGACGATTTGGGCCTGACCTATCTCTTCATCAGCCATGACCTGAGCCTTGTTCGCTATTTCTGCGATGAAATCCTGGTGATGTATCTGGGGCGCGTGGTCGAGGCGCTGCCAGATACCGGCCTTCCGGCACGGCACCCCTATACCAAGACACTGATGGACAGCACTTTTGCCCCGGACCCGAAACAACGCCGGGTCATCGCTCCGTTGGAGGGCGAGGTGCCAAGCCCCTTCGATCTGCCACCGGGCTGTGCGTTCGCCGATCGCTGCCCACATGCCACGGCGATCTGCCGTACGGACACACCTGTTCTGACGAATGGCGCGGGCCATCCCGTTGCCTGTCATCACCCACTCTGAAGGTCGGCTCAGTGACACGACGTATCTTGACGGCGGAAATATCGCACGAAACCAATACCTTTAACATCCGACCGACCAATATTGCCGATTTCCAGGATCGCTATCTGCTTGACGGTCCTGCCGCTATCGCGGCCCGAGGCGCTGCCAATACCGAGCTTGCCGGCGTGCTCGACACCGGCCGCCTGTATGGCTGGGAGGTGACCCATGTCATCAGTGCCGCCGCAGGTCCGGGCGGGTGTGTAACCGATCGCGCGTTCGACCAACTTTGCGCGCCACTGCTGGAGGCGGCGCAGAGTGGAGGGTGGGATGGTATCCTGCTGATGTTGCACGGCGCGATGGTGACGGCCTCGCATGATGACGGAGAAGGTGAGATCCTGCGCCGATTGCGCGCGATCACCGGGCCGGACCTGCCCGTTGCAGTGACGCTGGACCCGCATGCGAATGTTAGCGCCGCCATGTGCTCGCTCGCGCAGATACTGATCTCTTTCACCACCTACCCGCATGTCGATATTCGGGCGACGGGGCGCCGGACAGCCGAACTGCTCCACCGGACCATCGAAGGCGACATCCAGCCCCAGACCCTGCGCGCGCACCGTCCGATGCTGGAAGAGGCCAATGGCGGGCGCACTGATATCGGACCGATGATCGAACGCCATGCCTTGGCCCGGGCTTTCGAGGCACGCAAGGGCGTCTATGCGGTCAGCATCAACGGGGCCTTCCCCTGCGCCGATGTGGCGGAAGTGGGTCCCACCGTGCTGGTTACAGCCGAGGTCGGATTGAAAGGTGCGCAGGAGATCAGCGAGGAAATCGCGAACGACATCTGGCAGCGGCGAGACGAGAAACTTAATACCTATGTTAGCGTGACCGACGCAGCGACGCAGGCCGCAGCTTGGAAAACCGGTAGCGGTCCACTGATCATCGCCGATTACGCCGACAACCCCGGCTCTGGCGCTTACGGCGATGCAACCGCCCTTCTAGGTGCGTTGCTGGATGCAGGCGTGACAGACGCTTGCTTCGGTCCGCTGGTAGATCCAAAAGCTGCTGCCGCATTGAAATCTCGAACAATCGGCGAAACCGTTACTTTGGCCGTCGGAGGGCGAACCGCCCCCGAATTTGGCGGAGGGCCGATCGAGGTGACCGGCGTGCTGAAATGGCGGGGAGAGGGCCGGGTGACGGGCAGCGGCCCCATCCTGGGCGGCCAGCAGCGCAGTTTTGGTGCGACGGCTGTCTTGCAGGTGGCCGGCATCGACATATTGATCGTCAGCATCGCACACCAGATGCTTGATCTGCGCCAATTCGAAACTTTCGGGATCGATCCGACGGATCGTCGTGTTGTGGCACTGAAATCCATGCAACATTTTCGTGCCGCCTTCGGACCAATCGCGGGTCGTATCATTGTCTGCGACAGCGGTGCGCTTTGCACAGTGAACTATACCACGATGGCGTACCGCAAGGTTCCACGCCCCATCTATCCGCTGGACCAGTCGAACTGACGCGATATACAGATCGCCACCACGCCGAGCTTATTGATTTTAAGACACTTCCCTGCACCCGTGGTCCATCACTACGTTCTATCTTTCTATTGAACAGGACTTTCCACCAATCACTAAAACCGGATGTTGGAGCGATCATCATGAATTGCGTTTCCGACAGAACATCGGAATCCGTGGCAGACTTTGCTTATACTTGTCGGAATGTTTGTATTTTTTTCCGCCACGCGGCTAGGAGCTTGCCGCTGCGCCGTGATTGTTAAGCTGTTACAGTACATAGAAAAATCCAGAACTTTAGATTGGGCTCGGTCGGTACCTCGGCTGCGTTGTAGCACGCAAGATCTACATGACGCGCCGTCTCGCGGGAACGGCCCATGCCGGACGTCAAGCATGCGGTCGCTATGCTGCGGCGCGGCCCGTCGAAGGGAAAGTGGTGGACATCCGCGACGCACCCCAAAGACAAGATGTGTAGTCGCTTAGATGTGCCGACGTTCGAGGTCCGCACAATGCGGCCCTCGAACGTCGGTGGTTGTCATTGTGTGACCTATTTTACGTCGATGATCGCTGGCGGTTCATCAGCGCCACCGCTTGAGCTGCCGGACCCCGAACCTCCAGACGCAATGGCGCCGATCACTAACAGCCCAATTGCAGGTAGAACCCAGTTCGGGGTGTTACCTCTGGTTGCTTCCGGAGCAGTTGCTGCCGGTGGCGCCAGGACTTGCTGTTCTTCGATGATTGCGTCAGCAAGACCACCCGCCGAAACAGATGACGTTGCCAGCACCAAAGCCAAACAGATTGCAGCAGATATCTTCATTTGAATGTATCGCATTTTTCCCACCATGACTAAGCCTACTTGTCACTCAGCCAACGCGAAATGGCTGTTTCAAGTCAAGGCTTGGGTGGTGCGCGGCATGTGCAGGCGCATGGTTGCCTTTTTTTTGAGCAGTGTTGATCATACATATTTTGGAAAAATTCCAGCATCACTCTGCTAGATGCCAGCTTTGAACACCATCATTTCTAGCACATCTGATATCGTCATGTCCGGGGCGCAGCGTGCAAATGCCATGTCGCCCGAATGCCGTTATTTTGCGGCAGAAACGACCCTGTTCCGCGGTGCGATACGACATCAGCAGAGCAAGAAGAAAATCCGATCTCAGGCTTGACGACGCACAAAGCGAACAGCGATCCAACGCCGTCTGGAATGGTCGTGCTGAACGCCAATACCCATTCGCAGACACGGGCGAAAAACCGCCGATTGTGGTGAGTGACGTAAGCTCGTTTTGACGGAATCAGTTTGAGCCGCTCTAAATAATGTAATTTTCCAAGAACTTAAGACAGTAAGTGCAAATCAGCGTGGGGGCGCTTGGAATGCGAGTCAGGATTTACCGGGGCAACGAGCCCCCCATCTCTACGTTCAAAGTTTCCCGGCGGGGTTGCCACCCTATCGGTTTGTGACAAACCCCCGCTTTTGACGGGACTTCTTGTCGCGGGCCGCTTTGGCACGTGATCTGCTGCGTCAAAAAACCATCCTCTCAGTCTACAGTCAGCCCTCGTCTAGAAAGGACAATTCCATGACCTATCAAAACTACCGCTGGTTTGCATATTCAGAGCAGGACTTGTTGCAGGGACACGCTGGGGATTGTTCGATCGGGGTAGGCGATATGATCAGTATCCCGACGCAGACGCGGTTCGAATTGCAGGTGTCTGACGACGATGACAAGCTCAGTGGTGACAAGTGTGATGAAGCCACCGATGGCGATCAAAAGGCTTTTGTGAATGGCCACGCCATCCATGGCAAGGATATGTATGCCGAGCGTATCTTTACATTGCTCGGATCGAATGGTGAGCATTACCAGCTCGTCGAAATCGAGATTGAGGATTACAATGCGCCTGGTAAGGGCGATGATTTTTTCAGCTTTGTCGGCACTGTACCGCCAGCCGAAACACTCCTTAAGGTTGCAAGTGTTCAGAATGTAACTGGCGACGGCATCTCCTACGCTGACTTGATGTCCACGCCAACGATGGACCCCAAGAACAGCGCACCAGAATTGACGAATGTTCCCGAAGACGGGGTGATTAAGGTCGATGAGAACACCACGGCAGTGATCGACATTGACACCACTGACGCCGACAATGATACCGTTTCTTTTTCTATCGTGCCCGGCGCCGATAGTGCAGCATTCGAAATTGATCCCGATACTGGTGCGCTCAGCTTCGTGCGGCCACCTGACTTTGAAAATCCGACCGATGTCTTTCGAGGCGACAACACTTACGATGTGACGATCCGCGCCGATGATGGGAAGGGCGGCGTGACGGAGAAGACGCTTTGGGTAAAGGTGCAGGACGTTGATGAAGGCGGTACGCCTGACTGCATGGTGATCGAAGCGGAAACCATGCAGCTTTCCAGTTTTAATATCCGTCATGCCAGCAATGTGTCTGATGGTGGCTTGGTCAGACTGTCCCATACTGGCGGCAGCGGCGAAATCAGCACAACATTTGCCGGTGAGGCAGGCCAATACGACCTGTCACTCTTTGTCCAGGATGAAAGTGACGGCCAGTCATCCATAAGGATCAAGGTAAATGGGCAGGTCCTGGCAGAGACGTCTTTGGATGCCGATACGGATGGTCGTGGCAATGATAATGGGGTCTTCTCAGAGATTGTCTTCCCACAAATCGAGCTGGCGCCAGGTGACACCGTTTCCATCGAAGCATCTGGTGACGGCTACGAATTCGTGCGCATTGATAAAATTGAGCTTTGCCGGGATGGTGAGCTATGTCCTGACGGCTTTACGCTGATCGATTTCGAAGGGTTCGACGCTGGAACAGTGGTGGACGATCAGTTCGCGGGCGTGACGATTACGGCGCAACGCGACCGTAACAACACCAATGAGAACGATGCGATGTTGTTCGACTCGGGCAATCCGACCGGTGGCGACGCTGATCTGGCGTTCGAGGATCAGGGCAATCTACTGATCATATCCGAAGACAACGACAGCGATGATCCCGACGATGCGGTCGGCGGTACGATCACATTCGCTTTCGACAATCCCTCCGATCTTCACGATATCAAGGTGTTCGATATCGAGGGGCCGGGCAGCAACATCACCCTGACCTTCGCAAACGGCGAGATACGTGTCATCGACATTCCTGCTGCGGGCGACAACAGCGCGCAGACAATTGCGCTGAATGCCGCGGGCGTCACGCAAATGGACATTAACCTCGCGAGTTCGGGTGCGGTTGATGATCTCTGTTGGGCTCCGGGCGTACCGAATCTTGGTTCGCTTGGCGGCGTTGTATTTATGGATGCCAATGCCAACGCCGTTGATGATGGCGAGATGGGTGTGGCGGGTGTGCCTGTGACGCTGCTGGATGCGGATGGGGCTGAGGTGGCCAACACGACCACGGCGGATGATGGGTCTTATCTGTTCGACGACCTGGATGCGGGCGACTACAGGGTTGTATTCCCGACCGAGACCGATGACGGCAAGGTCCTGGTTGGCCAGGATGTGGGCGGTGATGACACTGTGGACAGCGATGCTGACCCGGCCACCGGGGTGACGCCCCCGATCTCTGTGGGGGTGGGCGAGGATATCCGCGATATCGATGCCGGTGTGGCGGACCCCGGCACGGCGAGCCTGGGCGGTGTGTTCTTTGTCGATGCAAACAAGGATGACGTGCAAGGCGCGGGCGACGCAGGTGTGGCCGGTGCCATGGTGCAGCTGGTGCTGGGCGGTGTGGTGGTTGCCACAACCACAACGACGGCGGACGGGTCCTATCTGTTCGCAGATCTCGACGCGGGTGAGTACAGTGTGATCTTCACAAACCCCGGCGATCAGGTCTTTGTGACCCCCGATCAGGGCGGAGACGACACGACCGACAGCGACGCGGT
>NZ_JBKQXO010000037.1:0-14181 GCF_046762885.1 Yoonia sp. SDW83-1 | reverse complement strand
TATCCGATCATTCCCTGTGATCTGTGCGGGTCGCAGGATGGGTTGCAGCGCCAGCAGGTCAAACAGATCCTGGATGGCTGGGAAAAGAACAGCCCGGGACGCAGGCAGGTCATGTTCCGGGCGCTGATGAATGCGCGACCTTCGCATCTGCTGGACCCCAAGCTTTTCGATTTCGCGGGGCTCACACGCGACCGCGACCCCTACTCCGAACAGGATGCCGCAACAAACCGAGATGAAAACGCCATTACTTCTGACCAGTAAAAACCAACACCGGGTACCTGCGACGCTCAGTTCACCCTCATGCCGTTGTCGTCAAAACTGTAGGCGCTTTCGGGGTTGAAGCTGAGCCGGACCGTCTCTCCCTCGGCGACAGCGTGCTGCCCAAATAGCCGCGCTGTGATCTGCTGCTCGCCAAATTGCGCAATGACATTGGTGTCGCCCCCCAGATGTTCGACATGGCTGACCGTGGTTTCCAGTTTCCCATTTGCATCAATGAAAAGATCCTCGGGGCGGATGCCCATGATGTGGCGATCACCCGCGTCGATCAGGCCGGCGGGGAAAAAGTTCATCGACGGCGATCCCAAAAAACCCGCTACGAACTGGTTGGTCGGATTGTTGTATAATTCCATCGGGCTGCCGATCTGCTCGACCTGCCCGTCGCGCAAAACCACGATCTTGTCCGCCAGCGTCATCGCCTCGGTCTGGTCATGCGTGACATAGATCATGGACGCGCCAAGTTGACGGTGCAGGTTGGCGATCTCGATCCGGGTATTCATGCGCAATGCCGCGTCGAGGTTCGAGAGCGGTTCGTCAAACAGAAACAGCTTCGGCTCACGGACGATGGCGCGCCCGATCGCAACACGCTGGCGTTGTCCGCCTGACAGTTCCGATGGAAACCGGTCCAGATAGGGCGCCAGATCCAGCATATCGGAGGCCTTGCGCACCCGTTCTTCAATGACCGATTTTGGTTGACGTTCCTGCTTGAGCGCGAGGGTCATGTTTCCCCGCACATTCAGATGCGGATAGAGCGCATAGCTTTGGAAAACCATGGCGATCCCGCGCTTCGACGGCGATGTCAGATTGACCATATCGCCAGCGATATGAATCTCACCGGAACTGGCGTCTTCCAACCCGGCGATGACCCGCAAAAGCGTTGACTTTCCGCAGCCGGACGGGCCGACGAAAACGACGAATTCACCTTCTTCGACCTCAAGGCTGATGTCCTTGAGGACGTGAACGTCACCGAAGGATTTGTTGACATTGGCAAGTTTCAGGGCAGTCATTTGGTGATCTCCGTGAGCGACACCGGCCGTTCGGTGCGGATGCTTTCATCGGCCGCAAGACAAATGGCAAGTGAGCGCACCGCGTCGCGCATGTGGCGGCTGAGGTCGATATCCTCGGTCATTGCGCGAATGACAAAGGCCTGTTCAGCATCGCACAGAGCCTGATGCCCCGGCTCATCTGGCATGTCGATGTGGCGATCACCATCATGTGTATGAACAAGGACGCGACCAACCCGGGTATGGCCGTCAATATCCGATGACGCCCCCTTGTTGCCTTCCGTGATCGAAACTGCCCCATTCGGGCTGATGATATCTTTGACGAAAAACGCTGTCTCGGACATCATCGGCCCCCAGCCAGCCTCGTACCAGCCGATTGAGCCATCGGCGAATGTGACCTGAAACTGACCGTAGTTATACATGTCCGGCGCGATTTCATCGCTGAGCCGCAATCCGATGCCGTGCACGCGAACCGGTGGTGCATCGGTGATCTGGCACATCACGTCCACATAGTGAACGCCGCAATCGACAATGGGCGAGGTCGTTTCCATCAACGCCTTATGCGTCTCCCACGCGGGCCCTGATGACTGCTGGTTGAGGTTCAGCCGGAAAACGTAAGGCCCACCGAGATCACGCGCTTCCGAAATCAGGCGGACCCATGACGGGTGGTGGCGCAGGATGTAGCCGACGACCAGTTTCCGGCCAGTGTCGATGGCTGTGTCGACGACGCGCTGCGCATCCTCTGCAGTCATCGCAAGCGGCTTTTCGACAAAGACATGTGCCCCCGCGCGCATGGCGGCGATGGCGTATTCGGCATGCGTGTCGGTATAGGTCGCGATCACGGCAAGGTCCGGTTTGGTCTGTGCAAGGGCGGTCGCGAAATTGTCGAAAGTTGGATAATGGGCCAGATCAGGATGGTCGATCTTGCCAGTGCGGTTCACCAGACCGACGATCTCGGTATCTGGATGGGCGTGATGGGCGAGCGCGTGGGACAGCCCCATATTGCCCAACCCTGCAATCAGCACTTTGATCATTTGACAGCTCCGGATGTCAGACCGCGGATCAGCTGCCGCGAGAAGATGACATAAAGAACGAGGACAGGAAGGATTGCCATGGACAGCGCCGACAAGACCGCATTCCAATCCGTCACGAACTGCCCAATGAAAACCTGACTGCCCAGCGTCAGCGTTTTTGTTTCTTCGGACGGGGCGAGGATCAGCGGAAACCACAGATCATTCCAGATCGGGATCATGTTGAACACGGCAACGGTGGCCATCGCGGGGCGGACCAGCGGCAGGACAAGCCGGAAAAAGATCGTGTATTCGCTCAGACCATCAATGCGCCCTGCATTTTTCAGATCATCGGAAACTTGCCGCATGAACTCCGACAGGATGAAGACAGCCAGCGGCAAACCCTGTGCCGTGTAAACCAGGATGAGCGCCCAGAGGGTATTCACCAGGCCGGTCGCCACCATCAGTTCAAGTATCGCCACCGTCCCGATGCGGATCGGGATCATGATGCCCAGCGCCAGATAAAGGCCCATAAGCATGTTTCCTCTGAACCGGTATTCGCTGAGCGCATAGGCCGCCATCGCCCCGAAAAGCAGGATGAAGAACAGCGATACCACCGTCACGATCATCGAGTTCTGGAAGTAGAGAAAGAAGTCACCCTGCTTCATCACTGTTTCATAACCGATGGTCGAAAAACTTTCTGCATCAGGCAGCCCGAGCGGATCGCGAAAGATCGCGCGACGCTCCTTGAAGCTGTTGATCAGGATGATGAAAACCGGAAACAGGGCAATCAGCGTGTATAGGATCAGCGCCCCGTGCATCAACGTGGTGTTAAGCGGATTTGTGCGTGCCTGGTTCATTAATCCGTCCTTAGAGCTGATAGCGGCGCATCCGGGTCTGGATCGCAAACAGATAGATGCAGACGCCCAGCAGGATGATGGCGAACATGGCGCCAGCTATAGCCGAGCCCATATGCGGATCGCCAAGCTGCAATTGGAAGCCAAAGAAGGTGCGGTACATGAATGTCCCAAGGATATCGGTCGAATAATCCGGGCCAGCCAGCGCGCCTTGTGCGGCATAGATCAGATCGAAAGCATTGAAATTGCCCACGAAGGTCAGGATGGAAATGATCCCGATAGACGGCAGGATCAACGGCAGCTTGATCTTCCAGAAAGCCGACATGCCAGTGATGCCATCGACCTCGCCAGCCTCCAGTATCTCTTCGGGGATCGTCAAAAGCGCGGCATAGATCAACATCATCGGAATGCCGACAAACTGCCACACCGACACCAGCGCAAGCGTGGTCAACGCATATTCCTCTTTGCCCAGCCAGGGCGCAAAGAGCGATTTAAGGCCAATCGCATCAAGCATTGAAGGTGCAATGCCCCAGATCGGTGACAGGATCAGTTTCCAGGCAAAACCGACGATGACAAATGACAGGATCGTGGGGATGAAGATAGCCGACCGATAAAGCGCGGCAAAGCGCAGGCGCGGATGGCTCAGAATGGCGGCAAGTGCGATCCCGATCGGGTTCTGTACCAGCATGTGGATGATAAAGAACCAGAAATTGTTGCCCAGCGCGTTCCAGAACTGTTCGGCCCAGATCGGATCGAAAAACAGGGTTTGAAAGTTCTCAAGACCCACAAAAACGCGTTCCCGATCAACACGGGTATAAAGCGCGAGCCGTAGCGTATTGAACAGCGGGAAAATCATCACAGCCGAGTAGACGATGACGGCTGGCGCTAGGAACACGGCAATATGCCAGCGGATACGGGCGCGTTTCATGGCTTTTACTCCGGATCAGGGGAACCCCGGGCGCATAGTGACGCCCGGGACCCCGTGCAGCGAAAAGGTGTTACTGCTGCGGTTCGTACCAGCTCGCCAGCCCATCCTGCAGTTGCTGACCCAGTTCGTCCGGTGTTGCAGCACCCTTGATGGCAGCGACCGACGCACCCCAAGTCTCGTTTTCGAGGTTGGGTGTTCCCCGCGACAGGATCTGATAGGTGGACCGGATTGTGCTTTCGCATTCGTCGCGCCAACCGACGATCTCCTTGGCCAGCGGGTCTTCCAGTTCAACGGGCGTTGAAGAGAGCGGGAAGAAACCGGGCAGCGCATTGCCGAAAATCTCTGCAAACTCAGGACTTGCGACCCAGGCAAGGAAGGTTTTTGCAGCTTCGGGATGATCGGTTGCCGCATTCATGCCAATACCGATATCCGTATGATCAGAGATATAGCAGGTGTCGCCTGCAGTCTGGACGGGCGGCTTGAATGCGCCCATTTCAAAATCAGCCTGCGCGTTAAAGCCCGATATCTCCCATGATCCAGCGGGATAAATTGCCGCGCGGCCAAGGGTAAAAATGTTCTGGCTGTCCGGATAGGTCTGGGCCTCGTAACCGTCGCCGAGATACGCACCCCAACGTGCCAGCGTCGCATAAGGCGCGGTCCATTGCGGATCGGTCAGCTTTTGCTCGCCAGCGATTAATGCCTGACGGCCCTCCTCGCCCTTCCAGTAGTTCGGCCCGATATTGTTGTAACCCATGGTGGCCGCTTCCCATTGGTCGTTGGTCCCCATTGCCATTGGTATGTAGCCGCCGTCGTCCTTGATTGCGTCAAGAACGGCAAAGAATTCCCCTTCGGTCGTGGGGACCTCAAGGCCGAGTTCGGCAAATGCGTCCTTGTTGTAGATGAACCCGTGGATCACCGACGCCATCGGCACACAGAAGGTCGCGGCACCATCATCAGTCTGCCACGCCGACTTTGCCACATCAGAGAAATTCGACATGGCATTCAGGTCTGAAAGGTCGGTCAAATGTCCTGCGTCATAAAGTGCCAGCGACGCATCGAAGGGACGGCAGGTGATCAGGTCTCCGGCTGAGCCTGCGTCCAGCTTTGAATTCAGAACCGCATTGTATTCGGCCGGAGCGGATGGTGTGAATTCCACCTTGATGTCAGGATGTTGCGCCTCAAATGCCGGAATGATCTCATCCTGCCAAAGGGTCAGGTCATCATTGCGCCAGCTTTCGATTGTCAGCGTCACCTCTTGTGCCGCAGCGCCAGTAGTCACCAGCGCAGTTGATGCCAGCGCAAGTCCAAGTGTTCTAAGTTGCATAGTTTTCCTCCCAGTTGAAAACGTGTCAGGTTTTATACGCCAAAGCAGCGCGCAGATGTCCTTCGGTTTCGCGAAGAATGGTTTTTGCCCGGCTGACAGAGATACCGTTTGCCGCCATCAGGATTGCCGGTTTCACCTCGCCCCCAGTCGCATCAAGTGCGGCAGACGCCACATTGTCAGCAGCGCCGGTCACCCGACAGATCATGGCATGCGCCCGCTTGCGAAGCTTGATGTTATCCACGCGGACATTCACCATCATCCCGTCGAACACATGACCCAGTTCGATGGCCATGAGCGTCGATAGCATGTTCAGTGCAATTTTCTGTGCCGTTCCCGCCCCCATGCGGGTGGATCCTGCCAGCACTTCTGGCGGGGTCACAATCGCGATGGGGTGATCGGCACCATCCAGTAACGGTGCGTCCGGGTTGTTGGCGATGGCGATGATCGCCGCCCCCTGACGACGAGCGATCCCCGCCGCAGCGAGCGTGTAGGGCGTCAAACCGCTGGCAGAGACGGCAATCATCGTATCTTTTGACGACAGATCTGACAGCGCCTGTTCCAGATCGGCGGTTTCATCCTCGGGCCCGCCCGGCATATCCACCCCGGTGGGCAGCCCGCCGGCCATATGAATACGAAGCTGCGATGTCGGGATCGAGAATGTGCCGCCCAACTCCAGCGCGTCAGCGGCAGCCATCAGACCGGATGATCCGGCAGCCACATAATGAATAGTACCACCGTCACGAATTGTCCGCGCCAGTGTCGCGGCGGCCTTTGCGATGTCAGAGGCAACATCACGAACCGCTGCCGCTGCAGCGATCTGACCTTCTGCAAGAAGCAGCGCGGCCTGCGGCAGCGGCTGCTTGTCCAGCCCCATTGCCTGGTCGTGAAATGCTTCCGTACCAATCGTGTTCATCGTGATTCCTTAGCAGCAATAGCTAAGATACCTTTTTAATACCTTTTGTCCAGAGCATTTCCGTTTTCGATTTTTTGCTCAACTTTAAGTGTAGAAAGAGCGAATAAAGCGCCTTTGGTATCAATATGGCCTTTATTTCGGTATATTGGTATTATATAGGTGTTTCTATGAACGATTCATCATCCCGTCCGGTTCTCGCTATTGATGGCGGCGGCACCCGCTGTCGGATCGCGCTGAGCGATGGCCAGGACATTACCACGGTGGAAACCGGCCCCGCCAATGTCTCGACCGATTTCGCGGGGGGCGTGCAGCAAATCCTGACAGGACTTGAGATGGTTGCAACGCAAACGGGCCGCAGGATGGATGATCTGGTTGCGTACCCTGCATTCGTCGGCCTTGCCGGTGTTTCGGGCCCCAAGATCGCGGACCAGTTGAAAGCCGCGCTGCCGCTGCGGCACGCACGGATCGAAGACGACAGGCCAGCAGCCGTTCGGGGCGCGCTGGGTGAAAAGGATGGTGCAATCGCACATTGCGGCACCGGGTCCTTTTATGGCGCGCAAAAGGCGGGCAGGATGCGTTTCTCCGGCGGTTGGGGTTCGGTGTTGGGTGATGAAGCATCCGCGCAATGGGTCGGACGGACAGCACTCAGATTGACACTTGAAACTGTGGACGGGCGTTTCCAGTCGACACCGTTGGCCCAAAAACTGCTCGACAAGTTTGACGGTGCAGAGGGGATTGTCCGTTTTTCTGGCGATGCCCGACCGTCGGAATTTGGCGCACTTGCGCCCATGGTGACAAAATCTGCCGATGAAAATGATGTGCTCGGGCGACAGGTCATGTCCGCCGGTGCCGCTGACATCGCCCGAAGCCTTCCGCTGATTGGCTGGGTGCCCGGAAGTGCTATCCGCCTCACGGGCGGTATCGGCCCTCATTTTGGCCCCTTTCTTCCTGACCCGATGCAGGCCGACCTGACGAAGCCGCAAGGCGAACCGCTATCGGGGGCCGTATCACTGGCCCGAGAGCTGATTCAGGAGACCAAAGAATGAGCGTCGTTGAGTTCCTGAAACCCGAAGGGTGGCTTGGTGAAAACGGGGGGCCGCGCTACGTCCAGCTGCGCCAAAGACTTGAAACAGGTATCGAAAGCGGCGTCCTGCCACCAAACTCATCCCTGCCGCCCGAACGCGAGATTGCCGAGATAACTGACCTTTCCCGTGTCACCGTCCGAAAAGCCATTCAGGAGCTTGTGCGCGAAGGCCTTATCGAACAGCGTCAGGGATCTGGCTCCTTCATTCGCGAGGCGACAAAGCGCGTAGAGCAATCGCTTCGGCACCTCACGTCGTTTACCGAAGACATGGCAAGTCGCGGGCTGGATACCACATCTCAGTGGCTGGAACGGGGCGTGTTTCTGGCCACACCAACCGAAGTGAAGGTGCTGGATTTGCCCGAAGGGGCCGAAGTGGCGCGGATCTACCGGTTGCGTGAAGCTGGCGGGCAACCGATGGCGTTGGAGCGTGCCACGCTGCCGCTCGAAATTCTGCCCAATCCGCTTGAAGTCAAAACGTCGCTTTATGACGTGCTTGACCGGCTCGGACACAGGCCGGTGAATGCGGTCCAGAAAATCTCGGCCATCAACCTCAGGACCCGCGAGGCGGACCTTCTTGATGTGCCCGAGGGGGCCGCGGGACTGTCTATCGAACGCACCTCATATCTGGCGAGCGGTCAGGTCGCGGAACTGACCCGATCACTCTATCGCGGCGATGCCTATGATTTCGTGGCAGAGCTGCGCCTGTGACGAAAGGCAAACAGCAATGACCCGCAATGCGTCACTGATGTATCAGGAAATACGCGAAATCCCCGATGCGGTTGATCGGCTTCTGGCCAAGGGCAGCGACGCCATCGCCGTTGCGGCCCGGTCTGCGGTCGTCATCAATCCCGCCTACTTCATTTCGGTCGCCCGGGGCTCTTCAGACCATGCCGCCTCCTATCTGAAATATGTCAGCGAGCTTGCGTTGCAGCGCCCAATGGCCTCTGTCGGGCCATCGGTCAATTCGATCTATGGCGTGGAACTCAACGCGAAGGGCGCGGTTTGTCTTTCCGTGTCCCAATCAGGTCAAAGTCCTGATATCGTCCGGCTGACCGAGGCCTTGCGCAACAGCGGGGCGCTGGTCGTGGCAATTACAAATGATGCCGGATCACCGCTGGCCGAGGTGGCCGACGCGACACTACCCCTTCATGCCGGGCCGGAACTTAGCGTTGCGGCCACCAAGACATTCGTCACCTCACTGGTGGCCGGGCTTTTGTTTCTGGCCGAAATGAAGAGGGATGCCGAACTTATCGCGGCGATCCGTGCCCTTCCCGAAGCACTTGAGCGCGCAACGCGCTGCGACTGGTCAGCGGCAGCGGACGCTATTGACGGGACGTCCCTGTTCACACTCGGACGTGGCCCATCCTGGGCGATCTCGAATGAGGCTGCCCTGAAATTCAAAGAAACATGCCTGATCCATGCCGAAAGCTATTCATCGGCAGAGGTACTGCATGGCCCGGTATCCATCGTTGGAAATGGCTTTCCGGTGATCGCCTTTGCCGCCGCTGACCGGGCCGAGGACAGTATCGCCGAAACAGCGGATGCTTTGGCCGAGAAAGGCGCTCGTGTCTTCGCGGTGACCGACCGAACCACGCGGGCAACAACCTTGCCTCATGTGCGCACAGGGCACTGGTTTACGGACCCGATCGCGGCCATCGTGTCGTTTTACGGGATGGTCGAAACGGTTGCGGTGGCACGCGGTATTGACCCGGACAGACCCCGCCACCTCAACAAGGTTACGGAAACGGTATGACACAATCCGTTGTAACATTCCGAAATGGGCGCATATTCGACGGCACGCGTCTTCTGGATGGACACGCAATCCGGTTTGATGACGGGCATGTCGCCACACTGGGTCCGGAGGCGGAGGTTCCCATCGCAGGTCTTGAAGTTGACCTTGATGGCGACATTCTGAGCCCCGGCTATGTGGACCTTCAGGTGAACGGCGGCGATGGCGTCATGTTCAATGACGATCCGTCCGTCGACACACTCCGGCGTATTGCATCCGCGCATCGTCGTCTTGGCACAACCTCGCTTTTGCCCACCTTGATCACGGACAGCCCGGGCAGGACAAATGCCGCCATTGCTGCGGCACAAGCGGCGATAAACGCGGGCGTACCAGGCATCGTCGGGCTCCATCTTGAAGGTCCGCACCTATCGATCGCGCGCAAGGGCGCACATGACGGGGACCTGATCCGACCAATGACTGCAGGCGATCTGGATAGCCTGCTTGCCGCAGCAGCCGCGCTTCCGGTGCTGAAGGTCACGATTGCCCCGGAAAATGTATCCCTGGCGCAGGTGGAGGCGCTGTGCAAGGCGGGTGTGATCGTCTCACTTGGCCACACCGATGCGGATTTTGATACATGCTGTCGTTACATTGATGCGGGCGCTCAATGTGTCACCCACCTTTTCAACGCGATGAGCCAACTGGGCAATCGTGAGCCGGGTCTGGTCGGGGCAACCCTGGCAAATGGCACAGTGTCCTGCGGCCTGATCGCCGATGCCATCCATGTTCACCCAGAGGTCATGCGCGTGACATGGGCCGCAAAAAAAGGACCCGGTCGCGTTTTTCTGGTCAGCGACGCAATGGCGGTCGCTGGTAGCGCCCTGACAGAGTTTGAACTGGGCGGGCGGCGCATTCAACGCAACAACGGCAGATTAACGCTTGCGGATGGAACGCTTGCCGGTGCTGATCTTGATCTGACAACGGCGATAAGAACCATTGTCAACAGGGTTGGCGTGCCTGTTGCGGACGCGCTTCAGGCGGCGACAAGCGTTCCCGCCGCTATCATTGGACGGCCTGTTCGTTTGCATGGGTTGTCAGAAACAATCCGAATTGCGGCAGACCTGTCTGGCATCGTTCCACTGCATGAAGACGCCCCGGACGACGCGTTCGGGCACCGGCAATCCGCCCTCTGATCGCGCCACGTCCGCGTCTGGGCCAATCACATCGCTCAAAGCTTGGGCATGAGCCTCGCAATCTTAGCAAAACGTTGAAAATCCTTGCGCGCATACGATGTCCAACCAGCTTCGGCAATGGCTGTCAATCTGGGGAATACCATGTGATTGAAACGCGCTTTTGACGTCAGATGCTCGCTCCAGATGCAGGCTTGTACGCCGACAAGGCGTTCAGCCAAAACCGGATCGTCACCAAGCGCGTCATAATGATAGGTCGTTTCCGGGTCCGTATGACCCGCCCAACTGGCGCCCGGTTCATACCAGTCAGGGCCTTGCGCCATATCAAGGTAATAGGTCTGACCCGGTGTGCTGACGACGTCATAACCGGCGCGGGCCAGCCGGGCGGTCTGCTCGCGCAGCGTCCAGGCAAAAAGCAGGGCATTGGCGGGTTTAACGCCCCCTGCCTGCGCCGCCTCCTCCCAGCCGCCGGTGATGCGCCCAAGCCGGGTGAGCTCCTCTTGCACCTGACCAAGCAGATATCCCTGCAAGGCAGCCGTATCAGCAAGCCCTTCGCGTTGCATAAGGGCCTGCGCCTGCGGTGACGCCAACCATGCGCCCTCGGCGACCTCATCACCGCCGATATGGATGACTTGAAACGGAAAGATCGCGCACACCTCCTGCAGAACGGTGCGGATGAATTCCAGCGTCGCGGGGATGCCGGGGTTCAGCGCATTATTGGCAAAACCCTGCACTGACCAGTAGCTTTCCGGTTCTTCCGGATCCACCAGATGAGGCAGCGCTGCCAATACGCAGGCACAATGGCCCGGGATGTCGATTTCCGGCATCACCTCAACACCCAGTTGCGCCGCATACGCAACAACTTGGCGCGCCTGGGGCTGCGAATAAAACCCGCCGTGGCCATTGGGATCACCGCCAAGCTGCGGCAAGATCGGATGGTCCAGCCCCGTATACCCCCCGATCCGGGTCAAGGCCGGAAAGGCGTCGATTTCCAGCCGCCAGCCTTCGTCATCGGTCAGATGCCAGTGAAACCGGTTCAGTTTGTGCCACGCCATGATATCCACAAATCTCAGCACGTCATCCAGCGGATAGAACTGGCGCGACACATCCAGATGCGCACCGCGCCAGCCAAATGCAGGCGCATCGCTGATCCGGCCCTCATGTGGAAAAGCAAAGGTCGCGTCGTTGTTGGCTCCGTGCAGCAATTGCTCCAGCGTTATAAGACCATAAAGCAGTCCACTGCCCAGCCCGTAGCTGAGAGTGATGTCCTGTCCCGAAAAGCGGATATCATAGCTGTCCTGCCCCAGACCTGTATCCGAATTGCAGTGTAACTGCGGAACGCCCTCGGCCGCTGTCATAACAAAGGGGCTGGGCATGAGGGGGAACAACCGGTGCGCAAGGGCGGTCACCGTGGCGGCTGTTCGCCGTTCCTCGACGCTGGCGACCTGATCCAGCCCGATATGGAACAAGCGGTCACCACGCCAGGCGCCCACATCAATATCGGCGGGCCATGGCACAACAGCGGCCTGACCAATATCGCTTGGGGCTTGAGGTTCCGGTTGCGCCGCTTGCAAATCGGCACACTGCACAGGCCGAGCCGCGCCATCGTCACCCACGATCAAACCCGCCGACTTCGGCCTGTCATTCGCATGAAGCGCCGCGCGGGTCAGATGGCGCTCTGTAAACCGCCACTGCCCGCCGGGCGGCAGGATTAACCCGTCTGGCGGCCCATATTCGTGGTAATTCGCCTGCCTTCGCAACAATGTGGCACCTTCGCAATCAGACGGAGATGCCGTGCGGGTCAGGCTGCCATAGAACATCCGAAAACCTGACAGAGGTTCCTGCGTCAGGTTCGTCAACACAAATTCCATCGCGTTTTCAGCTGGGTGCCAGATCGTATCCAGTTGGAAATCACACATTGTCAGGGTCCGTTCGTCTTAGGACAGCATTCCGGCATAAGGGCCGGGATCAGAGTCTGGTATCGGGGTCGCACCGCAGGTTTTGTGATAGAACTTGACGGGCCCGGCTGCACCAATGATGCCATAGGCAAAACCCGCGTCGCGCAGTCGCAGTAGCGCGCGCAGCAATAGCTGCGTCCCGATTCCGCGCCCCTCAAACGATGGAGCAACACCCGTTGGTCCGAAAAACCCCCGCGCGGTGACATCAAAGCAGGCAAAACCGGCCAGTGCGCCGTCTTGCAGTGCGATGAGGACCTTGCAGGGTTGGGCCGCCAATCCGACCTGACATTCGCTTGCCCAACCGGCGTGAAAATGTCGGGTCACAAAATCCGTCACATGATGCGCCTCGGTTGGCATCGCCGGGCGGATGATCAGCCCAGCCGAAAGCGCAGGCGGTTCAGGCAAACGGTAGAGCGGGACAAGCATGTCGGTCATTGCAGCCTCAATGTTCGGCCACCAGATGCCCTGATCCGACAACAGACATGCCGGTCACAGCTGTCGCGGCAAGGCGGCGCACCTCTTCGACCTGGCGTGCAAAACTATCGGTCCCGGGCCGCAGACGGATGGCAGGATCAGGGATCGCAGCCCGCAAAAGCCGGGTATAGGGATGTTGCGGATTGCCGACGAAATCCGTCTGGCACCGACAGCGCATGGGCTGACACTTGGCGACATTCCGGCTCCTGCGCTGCATCGGCTTCTGGCCGATGCCACGGCAAGCGAAGAGGCTCCCGACAAAAAACTGGACGCAGCGTATCTGATCGGAACGGTTGCCTTTTGCCTGGCCGAACCACTGGTCGGGCCGGCACTGCGCGGTCACTGGCTTTGCGGCGCTGATCCCGCCGGGGTGGCACTGACCCCAAGATTTGAAAAATGGACAGAAGATGGAGAGACCGGCGTCGAACAGGTCTTCGACATCTGTTTGGACCCGTCCCTGCTGGCATTTGACAGGCACGCCGATGCCACCCGGTTCGCGCAGACGGTTCAGGACCTGATCACCCCGCTTTGCGTGGCCATCAATGCCACCACCGGTTTGTCCCGCCCCGCCCTTTTCATGCTGGTTAGCGACAGCTTTGCCTATGCCTTTCTGGCGCATGGACGCCAGCTAAGGCAGCAAGACCACGCCATGGCATTGGCGCTGGCGGCCTTTGGTCAGCGGGGCACCCGACTATTCAGCAAGAAATTGCGCTTTGAACACATCAGCTTACCCGAAGCCCCCGAAATCGGCGAATGGATCCGTGTGCGTGGCGGCTGTTGCCGCGCCTATACCCGCCCGGGCAAGCCGGATTACTGCACCACCTGCGTCCTCCGCGATGATCAAAGCCGGACCGAACGCTACCGTGATCACCTGCGCCGCATCTGGCTGGCGCAAGACTAATCTCTGCCCAAGGATACATGAAGATGAGGTTTCCCGCCTTGATTTTTGCGCTCTTTGTGGCGGGCGCCGCCAACGCCCAGGAGATGCGCAGCATCACAGATGCGTCCGGCGCCATGATCGAGATACTGGTCAAACCGGAACGTATTATCGGGATGCACGATCAGTTGATCACCTTGACTTTGATCGAACGGGGCGCCCCTGTATCGGCGCTCGGCCAAGTGTGACCCTGCCAGACCAGGTGTAGGCTTTCAACAAGTTGCCAATTCGATCCTTCTGAAGGTTGCTGGAACTGCCAGATGTCAACACTTTTGGACGGATCGGACGGAGCTACCCAAGAATCCCAGATTGACACTTTGAGCGGTTGATTGGGGATGACGCATCATGACGCTTAATCATTCACAAAACCTCTTGGCTGACCTCGCGGGGCGCGGTAGGGCTTTTACCCATGCTTGACGATACAGAAATCCACCCGCTTTTCCACGGTGCGCCTTCCAGCACCGAGTTCAAGAAGCTGCGCAAACGCATCGTGCGATATA
>NZ_JBKQXO010000036.1:0-14414 GCF_046762885.1 Yoonia sp. SDW83-1 | reverse complement strand
CCGCCACTCGACCATCGGCTATCTAAGCCCTATGACATTCGAGGAGCGAGCAATGAAAGCTTAAGTTGCCGTCCACAAAACCGGCAGCAGGCCAGACCTCAGGTTCTGAGCTTCTCCAGAACTACAAATTGGAGCGAGACTAATGGCTGGAGCATTCTTCATGATCTGCTTTGCCGACATCTGTGGCAGGCCCTGGGACACCGTAATGGCCAGGCAGCATGAATGTTTTTTCGTTGATCATTCATGTCACTTTTGTCCAAAGGTCTTGCAGCGTCTTGGCCATCTCAAACTTTCGGTTGGCATAGACTGCAACCATCAGCGGTTCCCGACCGTATTGATGTGCCAGCGAAGTAAGCGCGCCGCTTTCGACTTCGCTATGGACCATACTGAACGGAAGCCACCCAACGCCAAGCCCCCTGAGCACCAATTCTCTTGCACCGCTCGAGAACGCGGTCATGCAAAAGACGTTCACGTCAGAGCCCGCAAAGCCAAAGGCCCGTTGGCTATTTTGAAGGACCTGACCGAAATAGCTATCATCAGGATAGACAATCGCCGGCGTGTCTGGCGGGACTAGGCCGTTGTCGCGAACGTTATAACGCAGCGCCCCACCGACCACGGGGATGAGAAAATCATTTGCCCAAAGGCCCCGATGAATATCAGGTCCAAATTGCAGCGTTCCTACGCCTTCAGTTTCGTAACACAACAGCATGCTGGTATCGCCACGCAGAAACATTGAAACACAGTCGCTCAAATTGGCGGCACGCATGCGGAACTGGATGCCAGGGAAGCGGGACCGTGCCCGTAACGCCATGTCAGGAAATGTGGAACAGGTTGCCGCGTGTTGGGCCGCGATCTCAACAGTGGCGCGCGTTTCGTCAAAATGACCGATCCGGGTGCGCAGTTCTCGCAGGCGCGAGATCAACGCCCTGATCTCACCTTCGTTTGAGAGCAGCGCCCGACTAATCTCGACCCGGTTGGTACCCCGTTCCAGAACGTCGACGCCCAACCATTCCTCGAATCCCCGTATGCGCCGCGAAAAAGCGGGTTGTGTGATGTTCCTGCGGGCAGCCGCGCGGGACAAATTGCCTTCTTCCAGAAGGACCAAAACATCATTCAGCCATTGTAAATGCATGAAAACTCCCACCACTCAAACAAAACGTATGAGCAGACGTAGAAGTTTGCACTGTTTTTTTCATTTGGCCCAGATGATGCTTTTACCAAATGGAAAAGGGGGCTGATGTGGCTTTAACTGATCAACTCGTCAGGCGAGATGGGTCGGACAATTCCGATCTGACCGCGAGCCGTTGCAAGGACCTTGCCATCCAACTGGCACAGTTTCCACGTGTTGCCTTAGGGCATTTGCCGACACCACTCGAGCCGATGGACCGCTTAAGCGAAATGCTCGGCGGTCCGAGGTTGTGGGTCAAGCGTGATGACTGCACTGGCCTGTCATCAGGTGGCAACAAGACGCGTAAGCTTGAGTATTTGATGGCGGATGCCCAGACCAAGGGCGCTGACACGATCATTACCCAAGGGGCCACACAGTCAAACCACGCCCGCCAAACAGCAGCAGCCGCCGCAAAGCTGTGCATGGCCTGCCATATTCTGCTCGAGGATCGCACGGGTTCCAACGACGCCAGCTATATCTTGAGCGGCAACGTCTTGTTGGATCGCTTGCACGGTGCGACGGTGTCCAAACGCAGCGGCGGAACCGACATGAACGCCGAGATGGAGACCCTGGCCGAGAAGCTGCGGGAGGATGGCAAGAGGCCGTATATCATCCCCGGCGGCGGGTCGAATGCGATCGGCGCGCTTGGCTACGTCAACTGTGCGCGGGAACTTGTCGAGCAAGCGAATGGTGTGGGGCTAAAGATCGACGCTCTGGTTCACGCCACCGGAAGCTCGGGCACGCAAGCCGGATTGGTGGCGGGGCTGGCCGCAATTGAAAGCGATATCCATCTGCTTGGAATCGGCGTCAGGGCACCGCAAGAAAAGCAGGAGGCCATGGTATTTGGTCTTGCCGTCCGTACCCTTGCGCATCTGGGAAGTAGCTCTGAGATTGCGCGCTCTGACGTGCGGGCGAACTGTGACTATGTCGGTGCGGGCTATGGCATTCCGACCGAAGGCATGGTGGCGGCATTGAAGCTGCTGGCCGAAACAGAAGGGCTGCTTTTTGATCCGGTCTATTCGGGAAAGGGCCTCGATGGCCTGATCGACCTGACGCGTAAGGGCCACTTTGACGGAATGGAAAACGTGGTCTTTCTACATACCGGGGGGAGTGCTGCATTGTTCGGCTATCCCGAGATCTTTGATTTGCCCGGCTACGTGACGAATTGAACAGCAAAAAAACGACTAACAAGGAGACCAGTAAGATGAAAGTAATAAGAAATCTGATGGCCGCGGCACTTGTGACCGCAATTGGCATGCCGGCTTTCGCTGAGGAAGTGAAGATCGGCGTTCCTTCATGGACTGGGGCACAAGCGATTGCCTACGTCTTGGGTGAAATTGTCACCACGCGTATCGGTGGCACCGTCGAATACGTGCCGGGCAACAACGCCACAATCTTTCAAGCCATGGACCAAGGCGAGGGCGACATCGACGTGCATCCTGATGTCTGGCTCCCCAACCAAGAAAGCTTTACCAAGCAATACGTCGACGAAGCCGCAACGGTGACCCTGTCTTCCAACCCATATCAGGGCAACCAGGGCTTTTGCGTTTCCCGGGATTTCGCTGAAGCGAATGACATCACTGACATTGCAGACCTTGGACGGCCCGACGTTGCCGCACTCATGGACAGCGACGGCAACGGACGCGGGGAACTCTGGATCGGCGCACCCGGCTGGGCCTCTGCCAACGTAAACGAGGTCAAAGTACGTGATTATGGCCTACTTGATTTCATCGAGCCTATTCGTGCAGAAGAAGCCGTGAAGACAGCACGCATCAAGGATAGTATCGCTAAGGGCGAAGGCTATGCGTTCTACTGCTATGAGCCACATGCCGTTTGGTTCATGTTCGACGTGGTTATGTTGACTGAACCGACCTACGATCCTGAAAAATACATCATGGTACAGCCATCCGACGATGCCGATTGGTATGAAAACTCCATGGTTGCAACGAAAGATGACCTCAAGCAGGTGCAAATTGCCTGGTCGAATTCCCTCGAGGAACGCTCCCCCGCGATTGCTGAATTCTTTGCAAATTTCGCATTGGACGCAAATGATGTGAGCGGACTGGCCTTTGAGATCAGTGCCAACGGACGTGATCCGGCAGAGGTTGCCAAAGAATGGGTTGATGCCAATTCTGACCGCGTTGACACAATGTTGGGCCTCTAGAGTAGCACCAAAAGCTAAGATCGTCGGCACGGGCCATCTGTGCCGACGTTTTGATAGTAGGCAGAATGATGACAGCACCCCAAGATCGCGTCATTGAGATTTCCAATGTTTGGAAGATCTTTGGCGGTCGGCCACAACTGGCACTCAAGGCCATACAGGAACGCGGGCTGACCAAGGCCGAGGTTCTGGCCGAATTCAATGCCGTTGTTGGCGTCGCTGATGTCAGCCTATCCGTAAATCGCGGCGAAATCTTTTGCATCATGGGGCTGTCCGGCAGTGGCAAATCGACACTGGTTCGCCATTTCAACCGATTGCTAGAGCCGACTTCGGGCAAGATTGAGATCGAAGGCACCGACGTGATGGCGCTGGGGGTCAAAGAACTGCAAGCCTTCCGCAATCGCAAAATTGGCATGGTCTTTCAGAATTTCGCGCTCATGCCGCATCGGTCGGTGCTGGACAATGTCGCGATGCCCTTGGAAATCCGGCAAGTCGCCAAGAACGAACGCATGCGCCAAGCAGCGGCGATCCTTGATATCGTTGAGCTGGGTGCTTGGGGCGCAAAGTTCGCGCATGAACTCTCGGGCGGGATGCAGCAACGCGTCGGCCTTGCCCGCGCGCTTGCCGCGAACCCCGATGTTTTGTTGATGGATGAACCCTTCTCCGCGCTTGACCCGCTGATCCGTCGGCAGTTGCAGGATGAATTCATTCGTTTGTCCAAAATTCTGAAGAAGACGACGATCTTCATCACCCACGATCTGGATGAGGCTGTCCGCATTGGTGACCGCATCGCGATCATGCGCGATGGCAAAGTTGTGCAGATTGGCACGGCCGAAGACATCGTGATGAATCCAGCTGATGACTACGTCGCTGACTTTGTCGCCGGTATCTCGCGGCTGAAGGTAGTGCATGCGCATGCGGTGATGCAGCCGATTGATGCTCATATTGCCGAACATGGACCAATCCCGGCAGATTTGGCGCGGGTGGACAAGGACGATACCCTGAGCAATCTGATCAATCTCGCCATTGACGATGACAAGCCGATCTTGGTCGAAGCTGATGGCCAAGGCGTCGGCATCATCACACGCTCGGACCTGTTGCGCACTGTGATTGAAGGAACCGAAATGTCATGAGCGACACCGCAGTAAATCCTCTGGACGATCCCAACAGCGAAGCGGCCTTGGCCTATGCCGAAGAGCGGCGCGAGAATATCCGGGCCTTCGTGCGCACAAGTCCGGACTACTACATCAAGAATTTCAACAAGATCGGCGCGTCATCCCGGTTCACGGCGACGTTCAACCTGATGGCTGGACTCTTTGGTCCGATCTGGTTTGGCGCGCGCGGGCTTTGGTCATGGGCCTTGCCCTTTCTGATCATCGAAGCCCTCGCATTGGTTCAAATCGCACGCGGGCTTTTTGGTGATCTGGGCGCTGAAGCAATGGCACGGATTGCCTCGATCGAAGGCACGTTAGCGTTGCGACGCCAACAACTGGCGGCGGCAATCGAAGATGGATCGGACCGCGTTGATGCTTTCCGACGCGCCGTCGAAGGTTTGGAAGCCAATATAGGAGGCATCCGCGAAGAGGCAGCAGCACTGGCGGCACAGGGCCCGCAGATCGTGATGATTGGCCTGGCCATCTTGCTGGCCGCAAAGGCTGCGCAAGCGGCTGTCGCAAACTGGGCGCTGGAGGCCCGGTTCTCGGACTGGGTGTCAGACCGCACCATCCGTTCAGGGATGCCTGTATCGCATATGCTCCTGAGCGCGATCTTCATGGTCCTGATCGTCGTTGCCGCAATGTTGCACTACAGCTTTCCAGGTCGGTTTGATCTGCTCAGTAATTTCCCGACAGAACCCGGCATCCGGTTGACCAGCATCGAGTGGGTCGAGAACTTCTTCAACTGGGCGGTCTTGAACGGCGATGCGCTGTTTGACGCTATCACATGGGTTATTCGGCTTTTGTTGGATGCGCTTGAGATCGTCTTTGTGAGCACCCCCTGGATCGTGATTGCAGCGCTCATCATCTTGCTGACATGGTTGACGGCAGGCGTGCGAATGGCGATCTATTCGGCGGCGTTCCTGTCATACATGGGCCTTCTGGGTTTCTGGGAAAAGGCGATGACGACATTGGCGTTGCTCGGCACGGCTGCGTGTCTTTCGATCCTCATTGGCATCCCCTTGGGCATGTTTGCGGCACGTCGGCCACGGTTCTACGCTGCGATCCAGCCGATCATGGATTTTATGCAAACCATGCCAGCCTTTGTCTTCATGATCCCCGTGATTGCGTTTTTTGGGACCGGCAAACCGGCGGCAGTTGTGACCACAATGATCTTCGGCGGAACCCCGGTCGTGCGCCTAACGGTGTTGGGTCTGCGCGGCGTACCCGAAAGCGTACGAGAGGCGGCGATCTCATTTGGTGCAAACAAATGGTATCTGCTGACCCGTGTCGACTTGCCGCTTGCAAGCCCCTCAATCCGGGCGGGCATCAACCAAACGATTATGCTGTCTCTGGCGATGGTCGTGGTGGCATCCCTGATCGGCGCAAAAGGGCTGGGCGAGGATGTCCTTGAGGCCCTGCAGTACGCAAATGTCGGACAAGGTATTCTTGCTGGATTTGCTATTCTGTTTTGCGCCATGATCCTTGATCGTATCGTACAAGGACAGCGTAAGTGATACCCCTTGTCATGGTGCACGGCTTCATGGGGGGCAGCGCGCAATGGGACGCCCAGAAAGAGGCGATTGAACCAACCTGCGACGTGATCGCCTTGGACCTGCCGGGGTTTGGCAACAATGCACATTTGCCTGTTATCAATACGATCGGTGGCTTTGCCGATTGGGTAATTGGTGAATTGCACAACTGCGGCATCACCCGCTTTCACCTGCTGGGTCATTCGATGGGCGGCATGATCGTGCAAGAGATCGCCCAACGCATTCCCGATCAGATCGACAAGCTCATTCTCTATTCCACAGGGCCCGTCGGTGTTCTGCCCGGCCGATTTGAGACAATTGCTGAGAGCAAGTCCCGCGCCCAGACCGACGGCGCCCAAGCAACCGCGCGACGTATTCCGGCCGGTTGGTTCCTTCACGGCCAAGCTGCACCGGCATATGAGGCTTGCGCCGCCATCGCCGAGCAGGCCGGGCTCGATGCCATTCTTGCAGGATTAAGCGCGATGGAGAATTGGACAGGTAAGGCACACCTGGCGGCCTTAAAGCCCAAGACACTCGTGATCTGGGGAGATGGTGACCGGACCTACAATTGGCAACAAATTGAGTGCCTGTGGCAAACGATCCCGAACAC
The DNA here is from genome assembly GCF_046762885.1 of Yoonia sp. SDW83-1. NCBI lineage: Bacteria > Pseudomonadati > Pseudomonadota > Alphaproteobacteria > Rhodobacterales > Paracoccaceae > Yoonia > Yoonia sp. SDW83-1. The sequence goes on along the minus strand of NZ_JBKQXO010000036.1, from coordinate 7,789 downwards.
AAACCTCTGCGTCTTTCCAAACTGCGCACATGCAGTTCACCTTGAAAACCCCGAAGGATTTAACAGCGAGCTTATTAAGTACCTTGCCGAGGGCTGAGTTCGCAGGATTTGTCCTTGTAGGATGAGATCTAATTATCTTTTAGGTGCGGCGGGAAAGAAGCATCGTCCCAGCCATGGCCTGAAAGTGCAGTGACACCGAGACCGCTTACACGGATGCCATATTTCCGTCCCGGTAGGTGTCCGTCGTCAGGGTTTTTGGGACCAAGAGCGGCCTAACCTAAGAGAGAGTTTGGCTCATCTGGTTGGTTTGATTAGGCATTCTTAGCGAGTTTCAACGTCAAGGCATCGGAAAGAAGCTGCTTATGGCTGGCATGTTGTGCGCCAGTCAAACTGACGTTTTTCGATTGCAGTTGACTGTTTCAGAATCTAACGCAGCGGCACGTTCACTCTATGACGAGGCCGGTTTTGTGCGAGAAGGTTTGCAGCAAAACTGCGCTTTGACTAACGGTCGCCTTGTCTCGAAGATCATGATGGCCAAGACGTTCTAGACGCTATTCTATGCTATCTATTGTTGACCCTTTCGGCTCGCAGACATTAGCTTCCTAGGTCAGTTAATGACGAAAAGGTCAAAGTCATCTGACGTTCAACAAGGGGTGGGTGGCGGACTGGGGAGGATTCGAACCCCCGACCCCTTGATTCGTAGTCAAGTACTCTATCCAACTGAGCTACCAATCCGCGTATCGGGGGATTTAGACCCGAGAGCGCCGTGATGCAAGGCCCAATCGGGATTCTTTGTTCATTCGGCGGCAGGTGCCAGTGCCAGGTCTTCCTTGGGCAGGTGGATCCTGAACGTTGTACCGGTCTCGTCGGTGCGTTCCAGTTCCAGCCGCCCGCCATGCCCCCGCACAAGATCACCGGCGATCACAAGGCCAAGCCCGGATCCGCCCTTGCGGACCCCACCCTCAAAAGGCTTGAACAGATGTTCCTGCGCCTTCTTTGGCAGGCCGGGTCCGGTGTCGGTCACGTAAAGATGCCAGGCGGCCTCGTCCTCCTCGGCGCGGACGACAATCTCGCCCGGTTGGTTGGTCGCCATGATCGCCTGACGGGCGTTGCGCACCAGGTTCGAGATCACCCGGTATAGCTGTTCATCATCGGCCCGCAGGGTCATGCTGGCGGGGATATCCTCGGCAAAGGACAGGTCATATTCGCCCACGGCCAGGCGTTCGGCATCAATCACTTCGCCCACGATCTTGGCAAGGTTCACCCTAGTCAGCGCCGGTGCGGGCTCATCCACCCGGCCAAACGCCAGCGTGTTTTCACACAGGCTGACGGCCCGCGCGATTGAACTGACAAGTTTCGGTGCCATCCGGCGCACCAGAGGGTCCTCGGAGCTTTCGATCCGGTCGGTGAACAGCTGGGCTGAGGTCAGGATATTGCGCAGGTCATGGCTGACCTTGGCGACGGCACCACCCAGTTGCGCCAGCCGTTCCTTTTGCTTAAGCGCACCGGTCAACTGGGTCTGCATGGATTGCAGCGCCTCTTCGGCATCGCGCAGTTCCTTGACCCCGGCGGTCGGTGTGATGATCTTGCGCGCGTCCTCCGGGGCTGTGGCATAGTCCTTCATATGGTCAACAACGCCCTGGATCGGCCGGACCAGCAAGATGCGGACCGCCAGAAACAACAGACCGGCCGTGATGATCGAGATAAAGGCCGACAGGATCAGAATGTTGCGACCATATTCCAGCAAGGCACCGCGCAGGGGCATTTCGTCCATGGTGACTTCGATCAGCAGGCCACCGTCACGCACAGGGTTGCCAATGACCCGGATGATCCGGTCTTCGGTGTTGAGGATCGTGCGCATGGCATCGGCGATTAGCATCATGCCAGACGGATCACGCATGTCGTAAGTGGCCGTGATCGGGGATGGAATAGGCGATGACAGGGCCAGTTGACGGATCTCATCGCGGCGCAGCACCACGTTGTAAACCTCGGCGTTTCTGAGCAACTCCGCCTCGAGCGCGGGCGAAATCATATCATCCGCCTCAAGCGCCAATGATGCGATCTGCGCCCTCTCAAGCCGTGCCAGCAGGTAATCCTCGCGGAACCGCGCAACCGACGGCACAAAGATAAAAACCTCAGCCAGCATCACGAAAATGATCGTGAGGATCAGGAAGCGACCTGAGAGGGAATTGATCATTGCGTCTTCGTCTCTGGGTTAAGGCAGCCAGCGCTGCACAAAGCCGACCACCTTTTTGACGGTCGGATTTTCAAATAGTCTGGGGCTAAAATAGGCACCTGCGGCGCGTTTGTTAACCTCGCTAATGGTCGGATATGGCAGAACCGTATTGGCGATGGCAGACATCTTCATCTTATTGGCAATCGCCATGGCCCACATGCCGATCAATTCGCCCGCCAGATGACCCGCGATGGATGCGCCCACAGGCTTGCCCTTGACCACCATCACCTTGATCAGACCCTTGGTTTTCCGCTCGGCAATCAACCGATCATTGTGATGGAAATCAAAGCGGACGACCTCAAGCTGGGCACCGTATTTCTTCTTCGCCTGCTCTTCGGTCAGGCCGACCTGCGCCAATTCCGGGTCTGTATAGGTGGCCCATGGGATGTGATCGGTCCGCTGTTTTGATGGCAGCCCAAACAGCATCGACCGGATCAGAACACCGGCGTGATAGCCCGCTACATGGGTGAATTGCAGCCCACCGGCCACGTCACCGGCGGCATAGACCTTCTTGTTGGTCACCGACCGCAGATCAGGTCCTACCTTCAACCCGCCCCGATGATGGGCAATGCCGCCCGCATCCAGATCAAGCTTTTCGATATTCACCTTGCGCCCCACCGCCATTAGCAGATGTGAGCCGGTGAAATCGCCCTTGGGGGTGTGCACTGTAATAGCGTCACCCTTGCCGCTGATCTTTTCGGCCTGTGCCTCTTCGACAATGTTGATGCCTTCCGCGCGCAGATTATCAAGTACGATCGCGGCCATCTCCGGGTCGTCCTTACCAAAGGCTTTCATGCCTTCAATGACTGTCACCTCACACCCCAGACGTCGATGGGCCTGCGCCATTTCCATCCCGATGGGTCCACCACCGATGACAATCAGATGCTTGGGCTTTTCGCGCAGATCAAAGATGTCTTCGTTGGTATAGTGCTTGACCGTATCCAGACCGGGAATTGGCGGCACAAAGGGGCCAGAGCCCGTCGCCACGACAAAGCGCCGCGCCTCGATGATGTTATCGCCCGCCTGCACCTCTGTTTTTGAGATGAACTTGCCAAACTCTTCGATCACCTGAACGCCAAGGCCCTCAAAACGCTCCACACTGTCGACCGGTGCAATCGTAGCAATGACATCATGTACGTGGTCCTTGGCGGCGGCATAATCGACCTTTGGTTCTACTTCACCAACGCCCAGCTTTTCGCCATGGGACATAGCATAGGCCTGCTTGGCCGACGCGATCAGCGCCTTGGACGGAACGCAACCGTAGTTCAGGCAGTCACCACCCATCTTGTGGCCTTCTAGCAGGACCACCTTGGCCCCCATCTGTACCGCGCCGGCCGCGATAGACAAACCGCCAGAGCCGCCACCGATGATGCAGATATCTGTTTTGATCCGGTTCATGATTTACAGACCTTTCTTGCCGCGCACGGCCTTGATGATGATGGGAAGAGCGGCCAGAGCACACAGGCCCAGAATTGGCAGCAAGATTTTCGGCTCAAAGATGATGCCAAGGTTCGGGGTTTCGCCACTGGCAAAAACCTCGCCCAGACCGGCACCGACAGAGGTGTAGACAACCGCACCGGGGATGATGCCCAGGAATGTTGACACGGCAAAGCGGAACAGCGGCACACCGACCAGCGCAGGCACCAGATTGGCGACAAAGAACGGCACGGCAGGGACCAGGCGGATGAGAAACAGCATCTCCCACTGGTTGTTATCAATGCCTTCCTTGATTTTCTTCACCGACCCTTCGGAATTTTCCATCTTGGCGGCCAGTTTTTCACCCAACCCCCAGCGGGCAGCCAGAAAAATGCCTATGGCTCCAAGGGTTGCACCGGTGATGTTGAACAGGGCACCTGGGAATGTCGCAAACAGAAATCCGCCAGTCAGGGTCGCGATGGTGGCACCTGGAAGCGAAAAAGCGACAATCACGACATAGGCCGCAATGAATACCAACACCGTCAGCAGATAGTTGTTGTCGCGGAACTGGATCAGCGCCTCGCGGTTGTCGGCAAGCGCCTGAAACGACAGATAATCGCGCAGGTAAATCGCGCCCAGCACCGCCACAACGATGATGGTCAGCAGCGGCAAGTTGCGTAACAGCGGGTTGGCGGGTTTGTCTGTCATCTCGGTCATCTTTCCGTCCTATGGGTGCATTTGGCGTTGACCGTTAGATGGACGGAAGGCTGCGTTCGCGATACCCACCTCACGGCCCATTGATGAATTGCCCCCCGCTTGTTTCAGTTTTCCGGGGGCTGATCACGAAACCTGTAACATTTGGCCAGTCCGAATTGTCCCAAATGTTGCAATTTGACCCACCGATGCGCGTTGACATGAGGCAGTGCCCCCTCTAAACGGCAGGTCTGAATTGTTGATCGGCTTCGAATCCCCATGCTGGATTTGGCCAAGAACCGGAGAGAACGCGATGAAACGCACGTTCCAACCATCCAACCGGGTTCGCAAGAACCGCCACGGTTTCCGCGCACGCATGGCCACCAAGGCCGGGCGCAAGATCCTGAACGCACGTCGTGCCAAGGGCCGTGCGAAGCTGAGCGCGTAAGCGCGTCCAGTTTCTTGATTGATTTGAAACCGCCGGTTGGGCCAGATGATGGCACTCCGGCGGTTTCCGTTTGTCTGACGGTGTTGAAAAAGCGCGCCGATTTCATCCGCGCATCCCATGCCCATCGCTTCGGCACCCCCGGCATCCATCTACAGGCCCGTCGGCGTAACGAGGGTGAGGCGTCGGGCATCCGCGTCGGTTACACCTGTTCCAAAAAGGTCGGCAATGCCGTCGCCCGCAACCGGGCCAAGCGCCGGCTGCGCGAAGTGGCGCGGCAGGTATTGCCGGAACTGGGGCGCGACGGATGGGACTATGTGCTGGTCGGCCGCAAGGATGTGACGGTCGCCCTACCCTTTGATACACTCATCGCCGATCTCAAACGCGCCCTAAAAAAGGTGCATGCATGACGCCGCTGGCCTATCTCGTGTCACTCCCCGTAAGGGCCTACCGGGTCGTTCTGTCGCCGTGGGTGGGCCACGGCTGCCGGTTTCAACCCACCTGTTCGGCCTATGCGCTGGAAGCACTCGAAAAGCACGGCGCGATCAAGGGCAGCTGGCTGACGATCCGCCGGATTGGACGATGCCACCCCTGGGGGGGGTCTGGGATCGACAACGTGCCAGACTAGCTGCAGTCCCAGTTATAGGCGACCTTGTCGAACCGACGGTCAGCAAGATCGGCCTTTGAGGTCAGAAAACACGCCTCGCCTGCATCACCCCAGCAAATCTCGACCCCGGTATCGCGATCAAGCACGAACCCGAACTGCAATAGCATCTCACTCTGTTCAGAATCGGCACCGGTCTGGCGGAAATCCTCCTGCGTGAAATCAGGATGACCGCCGTAATAGATCTCACAAGGCTTGGCGGCAGCCAGATCCTCGTGCAGCGTGTCCCATAATTCACCGGGGCAGTCGGGATACCAGCCCTCTGTCAGCTCTCGCATTGCGGTGCTATTGGGCGATACCGGCCCGGTTGCCGCCTGCCCTGTCAGTCGTCGCCCCTGCTGGGTCAGTTCGTCGTTGAATGGTGTGAACTCCCATCCCCCGTCCGGCAGGTCCCGCCGCACCAACGCCCCGGCATCTTCGTGATAAGCGACATGAAACCCCTTGTTTGCAAGCGAGGGAAAGTCGCAGCCGTTCAGGTCATCATCCATGACAAAGAAGGACAGGACCCCTTGCGTCGGATATCCATCCAGCGGCGGCATGTCGGCATAGTTGATCTGCGCCAGAAAGATCATCGGTTTGCCTGTGGCGTCCTGCGGCCAAGGCGCATCGGCCGGCAGGCTGGGCCGCCCGCCAATGGATGAATGTGCATCATCGGCAACAGATCCTCTGGCCATGGTCAGTGCAATTGCGGGGCGGGCCAGGGCTGCGGCCTTGTTGCGGGCGTCCTGCACGATGGCGGGCCAATCCCGGTCGTCCTGCCGGGATTTTGGTGGCGTCGGCTTCTTACCGGCGAAGTAATCGTCGGCCTTTTCGCCCTGCCGCTCGCGCCACAAAATGAACCCGACCACGGCAATTGTCACGACAAGGGCCAGCGCCCCGATCAAGTTTCCCATAAAGCCAATCCCTCACGTGCCGAGACGGCGCGAAATCCGTCAGTTCTTCTCGAATGATATCGTCACCACGCCGATATCAAACCCGAAACGTTTGACATAGGCGAGGTTCAGCAGCCGGTCCTCGGACAACAGCCACATCCAGTCGTCAAACGTAACGCGCAGGGATTCGCTGGACCCGTCGGCGGAGGGAACGGGGAGATCAATCTCGTATTTCCAATTGAAACGGTTGTCCTGCTCCTGACCGATCGCCTGCCCGATCACGCCCGGGGCGGTGCCTGTCCAGCTGTCCGGTCCGGTCTTGGTCAGCGTCCAGATCCGCTGTTCAGTTGATCCGTCCTCATAGACGAAATCCTCGACCAGGCGCAGCCGATCTCCATCCCAATCACCCTTGATATCAACGACAAAACTGCGGCGCACCGTACCGAGCAGATCCTGAAACTGGCCGTAGGCTACCAGTTCACCGTCAAAGAATTCCTCCATGTTCAGCTTGCGGTCACTGAGGCTGGGGTCGTCAAATGATGGTTTTCCGGTGCAGGCGGCAAGCGCCAGAAAGGCGAAAGTAATCAGGATGCGCATGATGGTTTTCCTTCTGTCCACCCCTGACCTAGCGCGGCGCTTTAGCTGGGCAAATTCCCCAAAAATTACTGTCGGCATCACGTCGGACTTGCGTCGGCAAAGCGTCGGACCCCATCGTACATCCACAGTAGGGTTCAGTTAAGATCTGCTTACAAAGTATTAGCCGTGACCCGCGGTCTGCGGGGCCAGCTGGCAGGTGATGTCCGGATCGCAGATATCGACAAAGCGCTCTTGCGCACCCCGACGATAGCCCGGTCCGCCAAACAGGCGCAGCGCCGCAAAAATCGCCCAGATCCGCAAGGGGCCAACCTTGGCCGCCTGCATGGCTGCCCGCATGATATTGTCGGCAAAGCGGCGGTCCTGTTCGGTCGACCCGCGCCCGCTGACGTCCTGCCACGCAATGTAAAGGTAGTCATGTATGATCGCCGCCTCCAGCCACGGCCCCACCCGCCCGATCAGGAACCGAAACAGGCGCGGTACGCTGGTCAAGTCGGTGATCAGGCCCTGCGGCACGGCCAATGGTATCCAGACACCATCAGGATCCTGCCACGACACCAGGAACGGACGGCCCAGCAGATAATCCGCATCCTCTCGGTTGCGCATCCTGACCGCATCTTTCAGCCTCAGCAGGACCAGCGCGCTGTCATAACGAAAACCCGCCACCTCGGTTGGCGCATCGGGGTAAGGGTTTACCGGTTCAGGGGGCGCATCATGACGCTTAATCATTCACAAAACCTCTTGGCGGACCACGCGGGGCACGGTAGGGCTTTCACCCATGCTTGACGATACAGAAATCCACCCGCTTTTCCACGGTGCGCCTTCCAGCACCGAGTTCAAGAAGCTGCGCAAACGCATCGTGCGATATA
>NZ_JBKQXO010000035.1:0-14964 GCF_046762885.1 Yoonia sp. SDW83-1 | reverse complement strand
CCGCCACTCGACCATCGGCTATCTAAGCCCTATGACATTCGAGGAGCGAGCAATGAAAGCTTAAGTTGCCGTCCACAAAACCGGCAGCAGGCCAGGAGGGTTGCCTGCGATGCCGCGCCACCCTGGAGCTTAAGGGATACAGCCCAGCTATGGATGCAGTCTTGAGCGCGCCAACCTAGCCTTCGAAGCAAATATGCTCCGCCTGTTGTCAGCAGATGGCATATCCCGCTCAACCGATGTCTCGATGGCCCGACACCTGACTGCAATCGTCAATGGCATGGTGATTATGGCCGAGGCGGGTGCAACACGAGAGACCTTGATGGATGTCGTCAGCCACACAGTTGCCGAAGTGCGGGCCAGCTTCCCATCAGCCTCCGGCTAAAGGAGCTACGGCTGATTGCGAACCCAATGCTTTCAAAGCTGACATTAGCAATCCATTGCAGTATTGGTCCGTACCGCTCTATCTCCGCTCGATGATCAGCTCCTGGATCAGAACGTCGTTCACTCCGACCACAATCCCTGGGACGACTGACAGCTGACGAAAGGCAGTGCGTGCCATGCCAACATTCAGGAAGAGAGACGGCTCGGGCAGCATTCGCCTGAAACACGTCATCGAGGACGCCGATCGGCACGGGAACGTGCGCGTCTAGGGAACGTCACTATCCGGCTGCACCCAGCAAGAAGAACGGGGCGACCATCAGCGCCGCCATTAGCAACAGGCCGATGATAATGGCGCTGATAACGAACCCAGAGACTTGATCGGAGAGATTGCCGTCCATCAGAACTCCACCACAATGCCTTCACTAGTTTCCGCATTATCGCTGATCCAGAGTTTCAGTTGGGACAAGGTATCCAGCACGCGCTCTTCGTATCGTTTTGCGTCTGATGGTGTGGCACACAGGAAGCGGTCCGTCTTGCCGTTGACTATGTCTTTGACAAGCAGTTCGAACTTGCTGTCGCGGTCATCCACCTTGGCGTTGGCGGGCCGTCTGTCCATCAGTTTGGTCTCAAGCAAACCGCGTTGGCGGACGATCTGTATTTCTTCGTGAGGCAGCAAAACCGTTATCCACACCTCATAGAATGTCTTCTTGAAAATCGCGCCTCACCTGACGGTTTCATGTTTGATGGAGACGCGCATGGTGGTGGGGTTTTCCTGGTGGGATCAAAGGACGGATAGAGGATACCGATGGGTCAGTCGCTCGGTCCCGGGGGCTCCGGTTGATTTGCATAGGATGAACCAGCCGTTGGCTCCGCTTCAAAACCGGCCTCTGGTGTTGAAAGCTTGGTGTCGGTCACCGCTGCATGGGAAGACGTGATTTGCTGCTTGCCTTGGGCCAAAACCTGTTTTGAGAGGTCGAGTTGCTCACGAGCAACGGCCAGCGCCTGCTGTGCGTATTCAGCGCCATCGACACCGGTGCGGCCCATCTGGACCATGGCCAGACCGTATGTGCCAGCGAGGCAAATTAGGAGCCCGGCATGGCGGCAAGAAGAAACTGAATGGGTCCGGCGTTGCGTCCAATTGCTTGGGTGGCCGCGCCACCGTCGAACGCAACAAGTGCACCGACCACGATGATACACCAGGCCAGAAATCCAAGAAAGCTGTATAGGGAACGGGCGGTTTGATATGAACGCATGACAACTCCTACTCATAAATACACCGCAACGGTGCAACTATGGATTGTGATCTGTCAAATGTTTTTTGCGCGGGAATGCTGACTTGGGGCAGTTGGTTGGCGTAAGGTTGCGCTTGTGTCCGCAAAACGCATGGCAATGAAAATCGTAATGATCCCCACGGTGACACCACACCAAAATCCAAATTCTATCAGCGAGTGAATCGTGCGTGCTATTGCATATGAACGCATAACCGAAATCCCATTTACCTACACAACTAATTCGGCAGCGCTGCAATCTAGGGGTGCGCTGAGTCAATAGGAAAGTTGGGGAGGCGCGTCTGGATGGCGATGAATAATGTGTCGATGGCCCGAGGCAATGGTGTTACAGGCAACAGCCACCAAAACAGATCTTCTTTTGCGCTATGTGAGTGGAAAGAACAAGTGTCAGCACACTTGATCATAGACAAGAAATGAAGTGTTGTGACTTCGAACGGCTGGGTGAGTATGAGCACTTAGAAAGGCACAAGTTGGAAAAAGAAGATCAAATACTGAATAACTTTATAGGGCATGTGACGGCGGCAAAGCACATAGACGATTGTTGGGAGAAGCTAACCGATTGTTTGCGTATTTTCGGTTTCACCAAGTTACTTTTTGCAGCTAAGGCGAACGTGACATTCGAGAACCTACACAATCACTTTGGTGTCATATTGCTGTCAACATATGGCGCTGAGATCGACGAGTTTTTTTTCAACAACCGCGCATATGTGACGGATATGATGACCCGCTGGGCGCTGGAGAATCAAGGCGCAATCAGCTGGCAAGTAAACCGCAATCGTTTTTTGAACGACGCCATGACCAAAATAGAGCGACAGGTTCATCTGATGACGCGAGAATTGGGTTTGATCGCCGGCTATACCTACTCGCCGAGCGCTGTCGATGCCGATTTTGTGTCTGGCTTTGGTTTGTCCGTGGACGCCTCTACTGATCAAGAAGAGGTTGATCGAATATGGTCTAGTCACGGACCTACGATAGAACGATTGCTAGATGTCTTTCATATAGCGGTTCGGCGTATGCCAATTGCTAGCGAGGATGATCGCCTTCCATCACAGACACTGTCTATCGCAAGACTAATCTCAGAAGGTAAAACAAATTCTGAGGTTGCTGAGATTCTCAATATCCACCGTCGCACAGTGGAGCAACGCCTATCTCACGCTCGTTATCGCCTTGATGTTGCGAACACCTCTCAACTGGTTGCTAAGCTTGTTGCTCAGGCTCAATTGCTTTGATGTGGAATACCACACTTCCCATTGCATCTTAGCTTTGCCATCGTCTCAATTGGAGTGCTGATATGAATTCAAAGAAAACAATCCGTAACCTTTTATATATTTCAACAATAGTACTTTTTCTAGGCGTCTTGACTTATATGATGGCTGCAGGCGCAGATGAAAAAGCTCATCTCGATTCAAGGTTTCCGAAAGGCGCGTCATCAGTCGAGCTATTGAGATTTCTTGAGCAAGGTCATTTTGAACTGATGCGTTATCCAGCAGGTACTTGGGACACAAGCCCGCCAACCTTGGTAGTTTCACCATCAATGAGAACTTACCGAGATCAACTGAGCTCAGCGTGTGATGTTGGGATATGCGAAGTGCTAAGCGCGCATGCAGTTGATCGACCGCTATTTGGTGCCGGAATAGTCTTTCATCGCTTCGAATATATTTGGTTGATTGCCGATGGTGAAGTTCGGCACTCAATAAACGCTACTGAAAAGTGGATTATCAATCTTTAGGAAGGGTTTACTGTGGAACAGAATGGCTGGTCAATTTCGATAGGCGAAAATGAAATATTTGGATTTACACGCAAGACGCACATATCGGGCTTGTTGCAAGATCCTAGTGGCAGAGTTGTCAGCTCAATCGAACTTCAACCAAAATCGGATCTAGGGGTAACCTTTGGACCAAGAACAGATGAGATTGAGCGCTATCACAAAGCTGTGGACGGCCTGACCCGAGATCAGGCAGTTAGAATCTTCAACGTCGCTGCTAGCACTGCACAAAACAACTTGACCGATAGCTCGTATGAACTGCCACCGAGCTTTGTGGACGGTATTGCCCGAGGTATATCCGCTACCGGTGGCCTCTCAGGCGCCGTGGGAGGTCCTCCGCCTTATGGTCCGTTATCGTCGCCGGTTTTCAGTGGGCTTGGTGGAGGTCAGGACGGTTCGACCCTCAACAGCAATGCTTTCGGTCGCATTTTCTATGACGTTGCAGTAGCAGAGGCTTTGCGATCAGGTAAGGGGATTGTGTTCCCGCTTGCAGCTGAGCAGTTCGCAAATTCAGCACCGGGTTGGGGCTTTACCGATCAGTTCGGTTACGTTGATTATTACGGAAATGTTGTTGGTCCTTTTGCAATTGCCTGGCATCGCAAGAGCGAGGATTTACTCCAGCGATGTTTTGTGGCCGGGACATCGATCCAATTGAGCGATGGTCAATTAAAAGATATCACCGGAATTAAGATTGGCGATATTGTTGCGGCATTTCATTCAGAACATAGCGAATGTAATGGAAAATTTGAAGAAAGGCGCGTGACCCGTCTGTACGAGAATGTCACTCAGGAGCTAGTCCGCCTAAAATTTCCTGACGGTCGCGATGATCTTGTGACGACCCCTGGCCACGCATTCCTGGACGAAACCGGTTCATTTACCAAGATCGGTGACCTTGTTCGTCTTGGCGGCGGAAAGGCGCGCGTGATTGATCAGTCTGGTGAGGTCATTGCGGTTGAGGCCGAGTGGTTCCACTACTCTGCTGAAACGGCGGACATGTTTGAGCAGGCTTCGGTAAAGTCCGTTAGCACTGTTGGCAACGTTGCCTTCAAGGAAGAAGTACGGACCGGCTGGAAAACCTATAATTTTGAGGTGGAGGGGCTCCACACTTATATTGCTGGTGGCGTGCGTGTTCACAATGACTCGGGCTGGCTTGGAGAGTTTGGTAGCTTCATCAACAATGGCCTCGATGAGTTTTTCAATGCACCAGACAACAGAGCGTTTGACGCCTTTACAGACACAATTACCAAGCCGCTGCACTGGGCTGGGACAGCTCTCAACGGCACGCTCAGCGTTCTTGCGGACATCGGCAGCCGCTTGACGGGGGGTGAAGGCACGAGACCTGACAAGGGTGGAATTCGTGGAACGGGCCTCAGCATTGTTGATCCAAATGGTGATGGTGACTTCAGTGATGCGTTTTTTGTCGACGTGTCGGGGACGCGATCCTACCGCACTGAGCCTGCCTTCAATGGCGCGTTGAGTCGCACTCCAGCAGAAGAACTGCAGGCTGCCAGAAACTACGACTATTGGATGGGTACAAACACGGTTGACGATCTCATCGCTGGTAGCGGTGGCGGTACCGGCGGGCGAAAGCGTAGGGATAGTGGCGACAGCCCGCATAGCGATAAGCGGGACAAGAAAAAAGAGTCGTTGGCTGAAAAGAACAAGCCAGGAGATGGAAGTCTGTACCCCATCCTCTTCGATCTCGACGGTGACGGGATCCAGATCACTGAGCTTTCCAACTCGACCATCTTCATGGATACGGGCGGTGATGGTCTGTTGCATCGTACGGCCTGGGCCGGTGCGGGTGATGCGGTTCTGTTTTATGATCCCGATAATCTCGGGGCGATTGTCGAGAAGCGCCAGTATGTCTTTACCGAATGGGACCCGACGGCGACGTCGGATATGGAGGCGCTAAGGTCCTATTTCGACAGCAATGGCGATGGGGTGCTGGATGCCTCTGATGCGGAATTTGCGAAGTTCAAGCTGCTGGTGACCAATGCCGATGGCTCGACCACTGCGTATGCTTTGGACGAACTCGACCAGTTGGGCCAACAGAACATCACCTCGATTGATCTGACTGCCGACGCGACCAATATCGAGCTGCCTGATGGCTCTGTCATTGCCGGCCAGACCAGTTTTACCCGTTCTGATGGTACAACGGGAACGGCCGCCGACGTGACCCTGACCGCCGAGACCCAAGGCTATCGGTTGGAGCAGGTGGCAAGTATTGACAGCGCGGGCACGCGCACCGAGGTGACCACGGGTTATGCCACTGACGGCAGCATCGCCTTTGTGAACACGTCTGTCGCGAGCGCCGATGGCGCGCAGATTACCAACAGCTATGACGATGATGGCGATGGGGTCGTGGACCGGTTGCAGACCATCACGACGGAGGCGCAGCCGGACGGGTCGAGTGTGAAGACGGTGACCAACAGTCTTGGCGCGGTCGCGGCCACGGCGATTTTGCTGAACCGGACCGTGACGACCACAAGTGCCGATGGCAATACGGTCAGTATTGAACGCGACTCTACCGGCGGTGGCTGGTTTGATCAGACCGAGCTGCGGGTGACGGCGGCTGATGGCAGCATGACTATCGTGACCACTGATATCGGTCAGGATGGTAGTGTGATCCGCAGTGTGGATGAGGCTGTTTCCGCCGACGGGCTGACCCGGACCGAGGCCATCGACAGTGACGGGGACGGGCTGGCGGATGTCACGGTCACGCACGAGATTGTCGTGTTTGAAAATGGCGGTAGGCTCGAAACGGTTCGTCATTATAATCAGGACGGTACACTCCGATCCAATGTGACGGAATCTGTGAGTGGAGATGGCCGCACGAAAATGACTCGCAACGATTTAGACGCGGATGGTTACGTTGACACTATCGAACGTCTGCAAATCAACGTTGATGCTTCGGGCAGCACGTCTTCTCTTGTCGTCGAGAACCGCGATGGATCCGTTCGCAGCACCGCCACTCATGTACAGTCTGAAGATGCGCTGACCAAATCATCCGCCCTTGATTTGAATGGTGATGGCAACATTGATGTCACGACCGAAGAGGTCACTGTTATCCATGCCGACGGTAGTTATGAGACCCTGACCCGACAGTTGAATGGCGATGGCTCACTTTGGTCTCAGGAAAAGGTGATCCTGGGGGGCGATAAGGTCAGCACCGAGACCTGGGTCGATTTGGACAAGGATGGCGTTTTCGACGCCACTGATTTGGTTCATGTCGTGACCGTCGATCCGGTGAGCGGTGATCGGACGGCGATTACTTGGGACCGGAATGAGAATGGCTCGGTGAACAGCCAAACGACAAGCATCACAAGTGCTGATGGCCTGGTCCGCAATACGACCATTGATGCTGATGGCGATGGTGATACGGATACGCAGATTGCGGATGTCACAACTGTGGACGGAAATGGCGACGCAACCCGGACGGTAACGACAACGAACCAAGACGGGTCCTTGCGCAGTGAAACGGTTGCCGTGACCAGCGCGGATGGCCTTACGACAACGACCACAGTGGACAGTGATGGCGACGGCGCACTTGATGGGAAGACAATCAGTACCCAGCTCGCCCATGCGGATGGAAGTACGACGCGCACGAACGCAACTTATGCGGGTGATGAGCTCACATTGCTTTCGGAAAGCATGACAAACCAAAGCGCTGACCGCCATGTGACGACGACAAGCACCGATACGGATGGTGATGGCCACGTCGATACTGTGGTCGAGAAGGTGCGTGCCGTAGATGGGGCCGTTAGTACAACTCAAACAAGATATCACGCGAATGGTGACGTCGCTGGAGTGTCCCAGAGCAGCACAAGTGCCAATGGGCTTGTCAGCATCTCTAGCACCGATGCTGACGGGGATGGCGTGATCGAGGCTGAGGTGACAAGCACGACGACGCTGCACGCCGATGGGGGTCGTACCACAGCGACGGTGACACGCAACGCGGACGACACGCTGCGCAGCCAGACCGAGACAACAGTCAGCGATGACGGTCTCATCATTACGACTCTCGCAGACGCGGATGGTGATGGCACGTTCGAGCGATCCAGCCTGTCGACCACCACATTAAACGCTGACGGCAGTCGAACCACACTGATCGAACAACGCGCTGCGAACGGCGATTTGTTGAGTCAGTCGCGGACGACAACCAGCGATGACGGTTGGGTCGTGACCGAGGAAACCGATGCTGACGGGGATGGTGACTTTGATCTGATCTCGACGCGCACCACAACAAACCGAAAGAATGGTAATGAATACATCGTTACCAAGCTCAGCGAGGGCGATGGGACCTTACGATCTTCCGAGACATTGCGAACATATGAGGATGGACAACGTTCATCGATTAGTCGCGATATTAATGGTGATGGAGTAAGAGATTTTGGGCAAACGCGCTATTTCAGTTCGAATGGATCATACAAAACGTATGTCAGCCATTACGACGCGTCCAATAAGTTGATTTCTCAACAATACAATCAAGATTTTGCAAATGGTATGCAGTCACGCCACGCTTCGAATTTCGATCTCGCGAGTTCCGGCTTCGAAACGATAAACTGGTGGACCAAGACCTTGCTTGATGACGGCAGCGTTCGTGAACTTGAGGAAGAAAAATCGGCTAACAACCGAACATTTCGGAGTGTGGAGACAGTCACCAGCGACGATGGTGAGCACATCGTACGAACCACGGATTTGGACGGCGACGGCATTTCAGATGATACGCTGGTAACAACAACAGATCTGGCAGAAGATGGGACACGGAGCCAATCCACGCTGCGGATATCGGCGGATGGTTCGACGTTGAGTACATCGATAACCACGATCAGCGCAGATCGGCGCATAACAACTTCTAGCAGCGATCTGGACGGTGACGGCATTGATGATGTCCGATCACTAAACACCTTAGCAGACAACGGGACGCATACGACCAAAACCGAATATTTGTCGAGTGGTGGGGTGGTTGAAAGTTCTTATGAGGTCGTCACCAGCGGGGATGGCCGCGCGATGACGCAGCTGTTGGATCGCAACGGCGATGGCGAGATTGATCTGCGGACTGTTGAGAGCACATCAACCAGTATTGATGGCACAAAGCACCGCGCGGTAGAGTATCGTGGCCAACACCACGTTCTGCAAGGCCGTGAACAGCATCTTGTCAGCGACGATGGCATGAGCGCCAAGTCCTCGCTCGACCTTGATGGGGACGGTGTCTGGGATTTTGTGACCGAAATCGAAACGGTTTATCAGGATAACGGTGATGTCGTCCGGTCACAAAGCACCCTTGATGCTGCTTTCAATTCGTTGGCCCAGATTACCACAACCACCAGCGGCAATGGACTGTCCACTGACGTGATCGCGGATTATTCTGGGGATGGCAGCGTGGATCGGGTCAGTTCAACCGTGTTGGGACCGAACGGTGGTCAGTCGGTCTCGATCAAAACCTATGGTGGCGGATACACGCTGCAACAAGAACTGACCGAGACGGTCAGCGCGGACGAGCGCCACCGGACGATGACGCTTGATATCGATGGTGATGGTGCGGTTGATCAGCGCACAACATCCGTCGTCGATCTTAGCCGGAACCTGACGACGACTTACGAAGACGTTGAGATAAACGGAGTGGTCTCGTCCAGTGTGACGATGACCGATGCCGCCAGTGGCCTGCTGACAGCATACGCTTTTGATGTCGACGGCGATGGGACGACTGACCTGACGCGTGATACGGAAGTGTCGCACGCACTGGATGGCGCCGAGATCGTGACCTTTACAGAAGGTTACGGTGTGACCGTGACTTATCAAGAGGTCACGACCTATGCGGCCAACGGGCTGTCATCGCAAAGCACATTCGACGTTGATGGCGACGGCGTGATTGACGGTAACACAAGCAACGTCACAACGATCAATCCCGACGGTAGCCGTACGACCGTTGTCGAAACCCGCTACGCGGATGGCGATTTGCGCTTCTTCTCTCATGAAGAAGTCAGTGCGGATGGCAGGACGACAACGCGCGAAGTGGATTACGACGGGAATGGCATCGCTGACAAGACTTCAGAGACAATCCTCGCGGCGGATGGATCGCGGATTGAAACTGAATCGTCGTTCAACGAGGCCGGAATTCGCAACAACACGTTTATCACAACGACCTCGGCAGATGGGCTGACCACAACTATTATGCGTCAGGGCAACCTCCAGACGATCACACGCTCCCCTTTGGATAACGGAAGCTATGGGTGGGACAATGGTGTCGCAGGGGCCAACAATGTCACCACCAATCACGCAGTTGATGCGTTGGGGATCGAGACATGGACGCTTGTCAAAGGCACGCAGACGTATGAGGCAAGATTTGATACAGCCGCCAAGCAGCGTCTTTTTGACGAGGCGGAGCGGATTTATGACAGCGTGCTGGATCGCGGGCTTGATACAGGTGAACGCGAAGCCTTGATCGCGCACGTTGTTGATGGACAGCTCGACAAAGTTGGTCTCATCGATCACTTGATGGCCTCGGGTGAATACAGTGTCCGGTATGGTGCCCTATCTGATGCGGAATTCATTACGCAGGCCTATATGAATGCATTCGGGCGGGCGCCGAGCATGATGGAACTTGCCCAGCGTTTGTTCTCTTTGAGCGGCGCTCACGACACCCGGGCCGAGATCCTGCTTGAATTGGCCGATTCCGTTGAGCATCTGGTTGTGGGCAATACCCATCTGATGACCAACAACTTCGACGTCATCATGAACCCGGCTGTGTTCGAACGCAGCCTCGACGAGGCTTATGTCCGCAGCGTCGTCGCAAACCTCGTCGATGTCGCCTACGACCGGGATGCGACGGAGCAGGAACTGGATTATCTATCCGAACTGCTTCTGACGGGTGACAAGCTTGCAGATGACATTGCAGCGATCCTTTTGGGTCGGGAGGGCGACATACAGGGAGTTTCTTCTTCCAGCTTGAATGGCTTGAGCGGTGAGACCCTTGTAGGACAGGCTTATCTCAACGGATTGGGGCGAGAGCCGACGGCTCTTGAGATACAGACATGGAACGATTTTCTGTCAGCAGGTCACATTTCAACCGCGCAGTTTGTGGCATCTCTGGCGCTCAGTGCTGATCATCTGGAAACAGGTAACGGGCATATGGCGCATGATGTGCCAGCAATCAATATCTTGACGGGCACTGATGCGGGTCAGACGATCCACGGCAATAGCGGACAAGATGAACTGATTGGTCTTGGTGGTAACGATACGCTTTATGCCGGTACTGATGGAAGCGATCGTATCGAAGGTGGGACCGGTGTTGATCATCTCAATGGTACACTCGGCAACGATACCTACGTCTGGTCTCAAGGTGATGGCAATGACGATTTGTATGACTGGGTTGTCAGTCCGACTGATACTGACATGCTTCTTCTGAAAAATGTAAATTCAACCGATGTGTCGTTAAGCCGCGAGAATTCCAACGGCAATATTAGCGACAATCTGAGGGTGAACGTTATTGGGGCGACTGGCTCGAGTTACATCACGGTGCACAATCAGTTTGTCGGCTCGGGCGGGGAAGGTATTGAAATTATTCAGTTTGCCGATGGTGTGTCGTGGACCCGGGCTGATATTTTGGAGAGCGTAAAGTTCTCGGGAACAGACTCTGGCCAAACCATCACTGGATTTGCTTCCCGCGACAACATTTTGGGTCTGGGCGGAAACGACACTCTGACAGGGAATGGCGGCGATGACACGCTTGTCGGCGGTCTGGGTGTCGATTGGCTGGTGGGCGGTGCTGGCAACGATACCTATGTTTGGTCGCGTGGCGATGGCGCTGACAGAATCAACGAGATATCGAATGGTGCTGCGGACAGACGAACTGATGTCGATGTGCTTGAATTGACTGATGTCAATTCTTCAGATGTGACGCTGACGCGATCCTTGGGTTCCAATGAAGTCCGTAATGACTTGAACATTGTCATAGCCAACCCGGATGGAGACGCCACAACTTTCTATGTTTGGGATCAATTTGATGCCGCAGGCGAGGGTATCGAAAAGATCGTGTTTGCCGATGATGTTGTCTGGACACGCCAAGATATCATCGATCGCACAACGCTAGACGGTGATCACAACAGCAATGCGATCACGGGCCTTGCATCGGACGATAACATTTACGGACATGGCGGCAACGATACTCTGGATACGGGAGCGGGCGATGATTTGCTTGTTGGTGGCGCTGGAAACGACACATTAATAGGTGGTGATGGCGGCGATACTTATTTGTGGTCGGTGGGTGATGGTGATGACAAGATCAATGAAAAGGCGATCGCCGACCTTACGCAACAAGACCGGCTGCAGTTCACTGACGTAAACAGCGCTGATGTCTCTCTGTGGCGCGAAAATCACTCAGATGGTGAACGCAGAAATGATCTTTACATCACTATAAACGGCACAGAAACTATCGCAATTTATGACCAATTCACTGGAAATGGTGAAGGGATCGAAATAATTACCTTTGCGGACGGCGTTGTTTGGAACCGTGAAGATATCTTAAGTCGCACACGCCTTGAAGGCACCAACGATAGTGATACTGGAACAAGTTGGAACGACACCACACCCGATTTGAGAGGATCGGCTGTTCGTGACAACCTTTACGGCCTAGCGGGTAACGACACCATCGATGCGGGTGCTGGCGATGACTGGCTCTATGGCGGGTCCGGCAACGACACGCTTTGGGGTGATGGTGGCAATGATACCTATGTTTGGGAAGTCGGCGACGGCGATGATATCATACGCGACACCAGCGCAACCGACGCGGAGACGGACACGCTGCGGCTCGAAGATGTGGCGTCGGATGCTGCAGAGCTCTCGAAGTCGGGCAACGATCTGCTTGTGACCATTGGCAGCGAAACAATCACAGTCGTTGATCGTTTTAATGTCGGTACAAACGGCGATGGCGATGGTGTCGAGTTCATTGAGTTCAGCGATGGGGTCATCACCGAAATACTTGGTGGTGCGCTTGCCGAAACGAACACGACGGGAACGGACGGTATAAACACGCTGAACGGTTGGGGGCTTGAAGATACGATTTTTGGCCTTGGTGGTAATGATTCCATTGACGGAAACGGCGGCGATGACACGTTGATTGGCGGCGTTGGGAACGATCACCTTCAGGGCGATACCGGGAACGATACCTATATTTGGTCCGCAGGTGACGGCAACGACACGATTTGGGATACGCATGCCAATACGAATGAGACAGATCGACTGATCTTGTCGGATATCACATCCGATGATGTGTCTTTGGTCCGCATCGAAAACACCAATGACCTGTTGATCACCATTCTGAGTACCGGAGAGGTCATCACAATTGATGACAGCTTCGATGCAACCTATGTGGGGCGTGGAATCGAAGAGATCGTTTTCGCTGATGGCGAAACCTGGGATCTAAATGACATTCGTCAAAACACAATCGCCGAAGATGTTGCGGGCGGTGTTACTCTGGACGGCACGCGTTATGACGACAATCTCTATGGTCTGGACGGTGACGATACGATCAAGGGTCTTGACGGCGACGATCATCTCATCGGTGGCGATGGCGATGACACGCTGCAAGGTGGCGACGGCAACGATACGTATATCTGGTCGCGCGGCGATGGTAGCGATACTATCAACGACACCGACACCGGTCCTGTCGATACCGACACCCTTTGGCTGACCGACCTCAATCCTGACGATGTTCGGTTTGAGCGACGGTCGGGAAGCAATGACCTTCAAGTTATCATTGATACCGGCCTCGAAAACGACACGAGCACGGATGGGATGTTCCTCTACGAGTTTTATCGGAATTTTCATGGGAATGTGGACACGATACCATTGGGCGGAGCATCGAGTGCTGGCGTGACCTCAGACACCAATGTCACTGTGATTGCATTTCGCAATGGTGTGGGTGACCATTACGGGATGCGCTTTGCAAGCGTGATCGAGGTAACAACCGGTGGCACCTACACCTTTAAACTGCGATCAGATGATGGCTCTATTCTCACAATCGATGGTCAACAAATAACAAGAAGCAGTCATGGTTTGGGTGAAAGAACAGGGTCCATTGATCTCGAGCCAGGCACCCACACAATTGAAATCGCTTACCATGAGTATGTTTCAACCCAGTACCTCAACCTGACCGTGTCGGGCCCCGACACTGGGGACATTTATGCGTCCAGCATTTTTACCAGCGGCATGCTCGGCAAAGCTGCAGACGCCGCGCATCTGCTTGATCTTGGGAACTTTGCTGACATTGTGCAGAGTTACGATGTCATAAAGATCAAGGATCAGTTCGCATCACCCGTCGATGGTAAGGGCATCGAAAGCGTTGAGTTTGCCGATGGGACGATCTGGACACTGGACGATATCCTTGCCGCGACATCAACCAATGGAAGTTTCAAAGACGATCTGCTGATTGGTTCGGCGGAGAGAGACAATATCCAAGGCTCTGAGGGCGCTGATACGCTGCGTGGTCTTGCCGGTAACGATTATCTCTATGGTGGTGCTGGGAATGATCGTTTGGAAGGTGGAGACGGCGACGACAGGCTATTTGGCGGAGATGGCGATGACGAACTGTTCGGTGGTACTGGCCAAGATGCGCTCTTCGGTGATGACGGCGATGATTTGTTGAGTGGCGATGGAAAAGCCGACTCGTTTGACGGCGGCGCAGGCACGGACACCGTCGACTTTACATACTCCACATATCCCAACCTGGTTGATCTCAGTCGAGGTGTTATAGATTGGTTTGCAACCACAGGCGGAATAGAGAGCATTGTCAACGTCGAGAATGTCATTGGCTCGAGCGCGGATAACACCGTGATTGGATCAACCTTCGGCAATCGCCTTGAGGGTCGAAACGGCAATGACACAGTCTTCGGTCTTGCTGGGAATGATACGCTTGATGGCGGGCTGGGTGATGATACATTAATCGGTGGCCGGGGCGATGATCTTCTGACCGGTGGTACCGGCGCCGATGTGTTTGTGTTTGTTGGTGATGATGGTGCTGACACAATAACAGATTTTGAAAACGGGATAGATATGCTGGACTTCAGCAGCACCAACCTAACCTTTGCCGATCTCAGCATCAGCGCCGGCTCGGGTGGATCCGCAGTCGTGAGCTATGGTGTCGATAACAGCATAACATTGCAAAACGCGGCCGGGGATATCGATCAGAGCGACGTCTTGTTTGCGTGATGATCCCGTCAGCCCAAGGCCGAATTTGAGAGCAATGAAAGACCGCCCCAAAAGGGGCGGTTTCCGTTTCAAAAATTATTACCCCATCGCAGCGGCCAACCGCATCGGCGGTCCTTTGATGACGCTGTCCGCCAGCGCAAGCGCTTCTAACAGGACCATGCTGCGCGGCTCGAAGTCAAAGATACGCCGTCGGTGTTTGGGCAGGTAACCCGCGATCTCAGGGTGTGTCTGACGTCAGCGCCTATGGGTCCAAATAGGGTTATTTGCTAAGAGAGTGTTTGTTGTTCATCGTAGCCACGGAGGAGTGGACGATGAGAA
>NZ_JBKQXO010000034.1:0-16480 GCF_046762885.1 Yoonia sp. SDW83-1 | reverse complement strand
GCACCGCAGCAAGCGCGAAAAGCCTGAACAGAAAGGCGCTCGCGCTCAGTTCAGGCTGCTACCTTCCGCACCCGCAACACGTTGTTTTTCAACAGAAGCGGCAGGAAGCAGC
Source organism: Yoonia sp. SDW83-1 (assembly GCF_046762885.1). Classification (NCBI taxonomy): domain Bacteria; kingdom Pseudomonadati; phylum Pseudomonadota; class Alphaproteobacteria; order Rhodobacterales; family Paracoccaceae; genus Yoonia; species Yoonia sp. SDW83-1. Next base: position 16,368 of record NZ_JBKQXO010000034.1, on the reverse strand, counting down.
CATTCGCTGCACGTGCGCAAGTGCAAGGTTCAGTTTGACGAAGCGGACGTCTCGACTGTCACCAGTCGAAGAGGCCGCCTGCACTGTCAGGCCAACAAGTCAAAGAAGCGTTGCGGTGAAGGTTCGACCTGGTCAGGAAAGGATACTACCCCGAACGCTTTCGCGCTGCCGCGGAGGAAAATACCTCGCTCATCCATGTGCTCCGGTCTGTGCGGATGGCTTCGGTGCGGTCAGGGCCGAAATACAGCAACGATCGAGCGACCGGGTAAGGGTTGTTTGGGTGTACGCAGCCCAGAACGGTTGGATACAGTGACCTTTGGAAAATTAACGCCTTCCGGCACCTAGAGAAAAAGTTCATTTCTAGGTCGTCTCGCAATTGGCAAAAAATTGGCGAGTAGGGCAGAAGGCCGGAGCATTGATGAGCTTTGACTTCGAGTTGTATCCGGTTTCACAAGTCGGACATACATTTGCCCATTTTTTGAGCAACTGATGAACATGAAGAAAATAGTTTGCAGCAGTGTCCGCTGTAAACCTCATTTGGAGACTAGTATGACATCTGTAACGAGACGGCAGGCCATTGGGATGGCAGCTGCAGCTGCCAGTTCTGCCTGCTTTAGCCCAGCATATGCGCAATCGTTAAAGAAACCAAAAGTTGCATATACGCTCTTATTTGCGCCTGGTGGTGAATACGGGTGGGACTACGAGCATGTTCGCGGCCTGCAGCAAGCCCGGGATGTATATGGTGACCGGGTTCAGATTGACGCCTTTCACGAGGTTGCTGAATGGGGAAATGGCGACAAGGAGAAGTTCCAGGAACTTGTCGATGATGGCTACGATCTGATTTTCACCACCTCTGCCGGCTACATGCGTTCAGCAGTGGAAATCGCACAGCAAAACCCAAATGTGATGTTTGAGTGCTTTGATGGTTACATCCGTGCAGAAAACATATCGACCTTTAACACGCGTTGGTACGAGGGGCGGTATGTGGAAGGGTTCCTTGCAGGTTCGATGTCAAAGAGTAACCGGGTTGGATACCTGGGGGCTTATCCAATTCCACAAGTGATCCGCGGCATCAATGCTGCCTATCTTGGCGCACGATCGGTCAATCCTGATATCGAATTCGATATTGTCTGGCTGAACACATGGTTTGATCCCGAAGGCGAAAGAAACACCGCGCTAGAGCTGTTGGATCGAGGAGCCGATGTATTGATGCAACATACGGTTACCACGGCAGCTGTCGAGGTCGCACAGGAGAATGGCATCTACAGCTTTGGACAAGGCTCCGACATGAGCAAGTGGGGTCCTGATGCGGTGATGACGTCCATGATCAATAACTGGGGTCCATACTACACGCGCCGTATTGGCGAATTTCTTGATGGCACCTGGAAGTCAGAGGACAACTGGTTGGGGTTGGGTCAGAAAATGGTGTCCATGGGTCCATTGCTCGAAACGCTCCCCAACCGCACGGTGCTGCAGGCGGAAGATTTGATCACGCGGCTTTCATCGGGTGAGCAGCATCCGTTCGTTGGTCCGCTGCGCCGGCAAGACGGCTCTGGGTGGCTCGCGCCAGGCGAAACGGCAAGCGAAAGCGATCTGTTGACAATGGACTACTATGTAGACGGGATAGCATCTGTCTATCCGTCGGAAGGCTAAGGGTACAAATATGTTCAGTAAATCTGGTAAGAGTTTCACCTCGCATTTGGCATTGGCGATCGCTCTTCTCGCGACATCTCCAGCCTCGGCGGAAACAATACTGACGGCAATCGATGGCACCGTGACGATCAAGGGTGAACTGCGTGGTATCGACGAAACGGCCTATCGCATCATGACGCCATCGGGCGAACTCGTGGTACGCCGTGAATTCGTGACGTGTTCCGGGGATGGATGCCCTCAGTTGGAGACAGACGAAGCTGTTGATGATGGCGAAGTGACTTTGACATCGCAAGATGGTCGGGTCAAGATTGATGGGCGATTGGTTGATGTCACCAATACGTCCTACATCATTGACACTCCGGGTGGTCGCCTGACAGTACGCCGCGAATTCACCATTTGCGAGGGGGCATCCTGTCCGAGCATCAACATCGAAAGCGATAGGTTCGCGGTTACTGTATCCGGCACCGATGGCGCTGATCTTGTCGCAGCTATTGTCGGCGACTACGCGGCAGCCAAAGACTTCAACCTGACCCAACAACTTGGCGGCGCCGACACGTTGCGCACATTGCTTGTCGGTAATGAGAGAGGTCTGGAAATCTCGCGTATCGCAATTCGAGAGATGCAAGCGGCAGAGGCGATAAAGGCGCTGATCGATGGTGATAGTCAGTTCGCAATCACCCGTAATCGGATCACACCGGCGGTGCTTTCTGCGCAGCTAGGAACCGAAATCTCAGAAATCTCAGAATATCTGAATGAAGAAATCATTGGTCTGGATGCCGTCAGCTTTGTGGTTGGTGCCACCAGCGGCATCGATGTCATCAGCCTTGGTGACGCACAATCGATCATGAATGGCAGCATCAGAAACTGGTCGCAACTTGGTGGCGCGGATATGCCAATCAAGCTTCATACTATGGCTGACAACAGCGGTATGATGGATCAGCTTCGAGCGTGGGGTATGGTGAATACCGCCAACCTTCCTGACGCAGTCCTTCATAACTCTGTTGACGCCCTGAACGCAGCGATCAATGCGGATTCATCCGCCTTTGGTGTTATTTACAGATCGCAGGCATCTGGGGTGAAAGCTCTGAACTTGGCATCCGCCTGCAACATCTTTGTTGATAACTCGGACTTTGCGATCCAAACTGAAGAACATCCTCTAGCACTGCGCTGGTACCAATACAGCATGAAAGATGGCGGGGGTTCTGAATTTGCCCAGAATGTCAGCCGGTTCATACCAACCGACTTTGGGCAGCAGTCTATCGCTTCCCGCGGGTTGGTGACGCAGCAATTGCAGATCGTGCCGATGCAGGAGCAGGGTGCGCGGCTGTTATCGACCGTTTTGGCCGGCAATGGTGATCGCGTGTCAAACACAGTCATGCGAAACTATTTTAATGAGGCATCGAATGCCCGCCGCATCTCCACATCGCTGCGGTTTTTGAGCGGCAATGCGACGCTCGACACCAAAGCGGAAAGCGATATTGATCGTATATCGGAAATCGTTCGCTCAAGTGAGTACGAAGGCTATGAGGTTCTGGTTTTTGGGTTCAGCGACTCGTACGGTACGCTGGAGGCCAACCTGAACCTATCCGAACGGCGGGCCAACTCAGTGCGGGATCTGCTGCTGAACAAGAACCCCGGCTACCTGGAAACCGGCACGGTGCGTAGTTTTGGGATCGGACCAATCGCCCCGGTCGGCTGCAACGAGTTTGCCGAAGGTCGCGAACAGAACCGTCGGGTGGAAATCTGGATTCGGCCGCGGGCCTAACAAAGACACTATCTGAATTCGATCTGGCGCTCCATTTTGGGGCGCCAGAATTTGTTTCAGACCTGAAATTCACTGAATTTGATCTCTCACGACCCATCTCTTTTGCGATGCGTGGTGAGTGAGGTGAAAAACCAGAATGCCAATAACTCAATTGAAAAAGGGCATCCGATACGAATGCCCTTCCGAAACTATGAGAAGCTTATTCTGTTTCGTTAATTGTTGAGGTTCGCAGCAGAAACTTTCCACTCATATTGTGTAATCAGTGCCGTCATCTGCGCTTGGTGCTGCAAGGGCAGCGTCACATTGGGTGATATGCCTTTGGCGGCATAGGTTGCCGCGGACCAGTCTGTTTGTGCCGATGCCGAAACAAGCTGTGCCTGATGCTCGATCGTGTGTGCGACACCTACCATAACATATGTTGTTGGTACCCATGTCGTGTTAGCCGCTTCCGAGATTAGTTGAGCCTGATGCGTGACGGTCGCAGACGTGGCAATGGTGCCCACATATCTGTCAGCCATTCGGCCTGCGCTTGTTTCGGCGGTAGCGCCCGTGCATATTACCACGCCGAGGGCTGCCGCCCCAATCGTTCTGTAAGTCATTATTCTCTCCTACTGACTAACCAAACCATCTGAAACCAACTCAGACGAGCCATCGATTAACTCACTTAACTAGCCTGAAAAAAATGCCGTAAATGTGACTGCGGGGGGTCAAAGTGTAGACTCACCTTGGATTTTTTGTTGGGCTATCCGTGCCGTGCAGGGCTAAGACTTGACCGGCGGGGGCATCGTGAATGTGGCGCAGTTCGCGGCCATCGAGGCGGCGGCACGGGGCGACGGACACGTTTGCCTGGCCGGCGTCGAGCTTGGCATCCGCCGCGAGATCGAAAAAGAAGGCGGGGTATTCCAGGCAGCGGACCCCCAGACCAAGCAAGGAAACCGGTGCTGAGCGTTTCAGGCGGCGGGTAAGGTCATGATCGACCTGTCCGCCAATGAGATCACGGCGCGTGCGTAACCCCAACAAGGCCACGATCCGCATATCGATCAACAGGCCGGATACATATGAGCGACTTCCGAGAACATGCGAAGAATTCAATTGCGAACAGTAGCCGGTACTTACATAAGGGCCGTTCTACTTCACAGAACAGTAAGCCCTTCTTTTTGTGATCTTTGGCGACAATGATGCCCGCCTTGCCCAAGACAACAACAAGAACGCCACCAATCGAACCTGCAACAACCGAATTTATTGCGACAGCTGTGCCCATCAAAGCCAATCCCATGTTACCAACCAGCAATGTGAGTGTCATGGCACTTAGGATAGGTACGACCAAAAGAAGCTGTACGAAAAGCGGGTAGCTTCGGAACCGTTTCCAAATAGCGGCGGCAACAGGTTTAGTGCGTTCGAACATTCGGCGCTTTTCAATGATCTAGTTCCATGACGAGTGCACGTATTGGGGGTTCGAAGTCAATGACTACTGTAGGCTGAGTGGCCCTCGGCGCGCAGCAAGTCTGGCAGTTAGAGTGAATGTCCCCTCTGACGGGCCGAACCGCAGCATCGAGACACGATACCCAATGACTGGTATGGGCCGCCTGCACGTTTAACCCTTCCTTCACCTTTCCCACCGCACGCCCCGTTAACCCACCCCACCGTACGGTGGGGTCCGACGTTTTGCCGACGCAAGTCCGACGTGATGCCGACACGGTTTTCGCAAGGGTCCCTGGCGTTAACCGCTTGCGCCCAAGTTAACCCCGATCAGCCGTTCCAATTCCGGATGTGGGAAGCTCCGGCGGACCGTCACCGCGAAAAAGCTCTCCGAGATATTCAGATCAAACGGCGCCGTCCGCAGCCGCCCTGACGCGATTTCATCCGCCAGCACCACTGTCGGGGCCACGGCCAGCCCGGCATCCGCCCGCGCCAGAAGCCGTATCATCGCCATGTCATCCACATCCGCCACAATCCGCGGCGACACGCCCAACCGCGCCACCAGACTGTCAAACGCCACCCGTATGGCGTTATCTGTCGGCACGATAAGTGGTTCATTTTTCAGTATTTCTTTCAGTGATCCGTGGTGCATCCGGGCCGACACACCATGCAGCGCCACGGTCTGTTCGGCAATGCGATGGGCCGTGAAATCGCCCCCAGCCTGTGGCGGCTCCGTCGTCAAAACCACATCCAGCGCCAGCGATGTCAGCGCCTCGAACAGCACCCGCGCGCTCCCTGATTTCAGCACCAGATCTACATCGCCCCTGCCAAGAACCGGTTCCAGAAACCGCAACTGAAAATTCCGGGACAGGGTCGACAGCGCCCCAACCCGCAATGGCGTCTTAACATCACCGCTTGACGCTAAAGTGGCCAGTAGTTCCGCCCCCGTTCCAAAAATCCGATCCGCATGATCCAGCACAATCCGCCCCACCTCTGTCAGCTCCAATCGTCGGCCGACCCGGTCAAACAGGGCATGGCCCAGCCGTGCCTCTAACTGCTTGATTTGTATAGACAACGCCGACTGCGACAGATTCACACGCTCCGCCGTACGGGTCAGGTTGCCATCATGGGCGACCGCATGAAAGTAGCGCAAGTGGTGATAGTTCAGATTATCCATAGTTCTATTTTTTAGAATGATACTGGATAATCTTTATATTTTTAATGCGACCAAATCCACTGCATATCCCCCGCAACACCAGATCAAAAGGGGGTCCGCATGGACATCATCATCGAAATCGCCACTACAATGGTCGCCCAGATGCAAAAGCCGACACTGGCATTTCTCTTGGGAGGCATGATGCTCGCCGCCTTGGGCAGCAAACTCGAAGTCCCTGATCCCGTTTATAAATTCATCGTCATCCTGCTCCTGCTCAAGGTCGGGCTTGGTGCGGGTATATCCATTCGCGAGGCTGATTTTGTCTCACTCATGGTGCCCGCCATTGGTGCTGCCGTCATCGGGATCACCATTGTTCTGCTTGGCAGCCAGACCCTCGCCCGCTGGCGCGGCGTTTCACCGATGGACGGCATGGCCACCGCCGGTCTTTTTGGCGCGGTTTCTGCCTCCACCCTCGCGGCTGGTATGGCCATGCTGGACAGTGAAGGCATCTTTTACGAAGGCTTCATCGGTGCGCTCTATCCGTTCATGGATATCGCCGCGCTGGTCACTGCCATCGTGCTTGCCCGGATGAGCGCGACACGCAAGACCGTCAGTGCAACGGGTGGCGGGGCTGCGACCATAACGGTCGGCGGCGGAGGCAGCGCCAACTTCAATAGCGATCTTGTCAAGGGCATCCTTGTGGACACACTGCGCAGCCCCGCCATCTCGGCCTTGCTTCTGGGGATCATGATCGGCCTCTTCGCCCGGCCAGAGAGCGTCTATGAAAGCTTCTACGAACCGCTTTTCCGGGGGCTTCTGTCAATCCTGATGCTGATCATGGGGATGGAAGCATGGTCGCGCCTGTCAGAACTGCGCAAGGTTGCCCACGCCTATGTCCTTTACGGGATCACCGCACCGATCATCCATGGGCTTCTCGGTTTTGGCGTCGGGCTAGCCGCCCATCACCTGACTGGTTTCTCTGCCGGTGGTGTGGTGTTGCTATCGATCATGGCAGCGTCAAGCTCCGACATCTCCGGCCCGCCCACGATGCGCGGTGCCCTGCCAGACGCGAACCCGTCCGCTTATGTCGGCTCATCAACCGGCCTTGGCACGCCCGTCGCGATCCTGAGCATCCCGCTCTTTATCGCGCTGGCAGACCAATTCATCGGGTTCTAGAAAAGACAACGCCATCGCCGCATCTGCGGCGGTGGCTCAATTGCCGATCAGCCCGGCGGGCACAAAGTCCGGGCGCACGAAATCTGCGGCCGGTTTATCCGCCACGGGCGTCAGCCATTTGAATTCAAACACCCGCTCATCATCCTCATCCACGGATGATACAACCAGGCACTGATACAAATGCTTGGGCCCATCATAAATGTCGACGTGGCCGCGCAGCCGCTCAGACCCATCCAGATCAAGGGCAAAGCCCCCATCCCAGAACCGCCGAATGCGATAGGTATCATCCCCATCATGCACCACCAGCCGGTCCTTGCGCTTCAACGCAGCTTTCCGTGCTTCTTCCAAACCCTGCCGCACGGCCTCAGGCAAAAACGTATACATCACTAACCCCTCCAAGCATGACCGAGGATGACCCAAGTATAGTAAATTTCAAGTAACGATATCCGTGCCTCTGCGCACAAACCCCACAAAACCCTTATAAATTTGCCTTCACGCGCGGGCGCAGAACATGCGGTTTGGCCGCATCATACAGTGCGCTATCCGGAAACCCGTGCGAATCAGCCAATGCAGGCCCCACGAGAATCAGCGCTGTCCGTGTGATCTTGGCCGCCCGCACCTTCTCACGCACATCCGTCAACGTCCCCCGGATAATCATCTGATCGGGCCAGCCTACCCGGTAGATCACCGCGACCGGGCAATCCGCGCCATAGTGTGGCACCAACTGCCGTTCGATCTCGCGCAGTGCCCTGATGCCCAGGTGAATGGCCAGCGTCGCCCCGGACCGCGCAAAGTTCTCCAACGTCTCGCCAGCAGGCATAGACGTCGATTTCATCGACATCCGCGTCAGCACAATGGATTGCGCCACCTCCGGCACGGTCAGTTCCGTTCCCAAAGCCGCTGCAGCAGCCGCGTAGGCCGGCACGCCCGGGATGATCTGATAATCAATCCCATCCGCCTTCAATCGCCGGATCTGCTCCGCGATTGCGCCGTAAAGCGACGGATCGCCCGAATGCACCCGCGCCACATCCTGCCCCTTAGCATGCGCTTCCAGGATCACCCCGTGCGTCTCATCCAGCGTCATCGGCGCGGTATCCATCACCAGCGCTTCCTCCGGCGCACAGGCCACAACCTCCGCAGGCACCAGCGACCCGGCGTAAAGACACACAGGACAGACCCCGATCACCCGCGCGGCTTTCAGCGTCAAAAGCTCCGGGTCACCCGGCCCGGCACCGATAAAATAAACTGTCATTTCTTTCTTCCATAAATACTCCCGCCGGAGGCAGCGGGATGGCGGGTGGGGCGCATTTCGCGCCAGCGAAACAGCGTCACCCCGCCAGATCTCCATCAATCTTGCGGGCATAGCCGCGCGGCGTATACATCCGTGGCCCGTCACCCAGTTCCGCCAACCGCGAATGAGATGACCCCACCAGAACAACGGTCAGCATATCCACCTCATCCACCTGCAGTTCGTCTAACCGGCGATAGCGTACATGCTCCTCCGGTCGGCCCAGCGATGACGCCAGCATCACCGGCGTCGATCCGGGGCGATGCGCCAGCAGAATATCCCGCGCCTCGGCTAGCAAGGTACGCCGCCGCATCGACACCGGATTATAAAAGGCAATCACGAAATCCCCCTCTGCCGCTGCCCGCAATCGCTTGATGATATCCTCACGCGGGGTCAGCAGATCAGACAGCGAAATCGCACAAAAGTCATGACCCAGCGGCGCACCCGCCCGTGCCGCAGCCCCCTGCAACGCACTCACGCCCGGCGAACAAACCACCTCAACCCGGCGCGCCGCATCCGACACGCCCATCTGATCCGGCCCACGATCCAGCAACTCGAAAACCAGTGCGCCCATCGCGTAAATCCCCGCATCGCCCGAACAGACAAGCGCGACATTCTTACCCTTGCCCGCCTGCTCCAACGCGTAGCGGCAGCGATCCTCTTCACCGCCCAATGGAAAATCCGACCGGTCCTTGCCCACAGCCAACGGCCCCAGCAGATCGATATAGAGCCCATATCCCACCAGCTCATCCGCCTCGGCCACAAGGCGCGACACCTCCGGCGTCCGCCACGCTGCCTGCCCCGGACCAATGCCCACAACAGACAACCGGCCGCGCGCCCGGCCGCGCAGTTCCACCAAGGACTCAGGGGCCACAACCAACGCACAGGTCGCGTTCGCGGTCTTGCGTTTCGTCACCATAAACTCACCCGCTGGCCCGGCCTGCGCCAGTGCCGCAGCTTCGGCCACACCATGCGTGCCCACTTCCGCAAAGACGACCTCCGACGGGTTGACCAGCCGCGGCGTCTCCGCCTCCAACGCATCCGCCTCAAACAAGCGCAAAGGCACGGCCAGATCATCCGCCAGAGCGATAATCGCCGGCTCATCCGCCTTCAGCGTGATCGTGTTGACCGAATGCACCGCCGCGGGCGTCACCCCGGCCTCCGCCAGCACATCCCGCACCAACCCCGCCAATTCCTCCGACGGACAGTTCCGCGCACAGCCCACACCCAGCGCCAGACGCTGCGGCGCAAACTGCAGATGGGCCGGCCCCAGATCATCCTGCCGCGCCATCCCGCAGGTCAAACGCACCGCATCGCCCTTCGGCAACTCGGCCAGCCACGGCGCATCACCACGCACATCCGCACCGCCACCCGACAGCAACGCGGCCATTGCACCTTTCGCATCGTCGCGGTTCACCAGCCGCCACCCTGCAGGCGGCGCATCCAGCGCCACGCCCAGCGCCACATCTCCCGCCGTCGTAACCGCCGCAACAGCGCCCAGCGCTAGCGATATCTCCGAAGCCAACCGGTTCGCTCCACGATGCCCACCCAACAGCGGCACAACCACGGCCCCATCATCCGACACCGAAATCACTGGCGGCTCTGTCGTCTTGTCCGCCAGCAACGGGGCCACCGCGCGGATCAGGATGCCGGATGCACAAATCCCCACCACTGGCACGCCAGCCGCAAACAGATCACGCGCATGGTCCAACGCATTGGGAAAGAACGCATCGGCCCTCTCCACTCGACCTTCGCGGCCATGCACCTGCGCACCCAACACGCCAGCGACGCGATGCGCCGTGTCCTCGCCCGACCGGGACAACGCAAGCACGACAGGTTTCACAGCCATGGATCGGCCCCTTTGGTCAGTAAGATCATCGAAAAATATGGGGCCGTGTCCGGCGCCTCCGCCAGCGGCAATACGACCTCTTCCGGCAATGTCGCCCGCTCCACATAAACCGCCTGTTCCGTCAGGCCCAGGCCGCCGATCACCGCGCGGATCTTCGGCAAATGGCGCCCCACCTTCATGATCGCCACGCTTTCGGCCCCATCGATCCGGGCGCGCAGCTCATCCTCACGCAATGGCCCCGGCAACACTGTCAGCCGCTCATTACGGGCCGCCAATGGCATGCCCGCCCGCGCAGCACAGGCCGTGATCGACGTGACACCGGGCACCACCTCCACCCGATAGCGATCCGCCAGCCGGGCAAACAGATACATGAAAGAGCCATAGAAAAACGGATCGCCCTCACACAGGCATACAACGTCATGACCCGCATCCAAAGCTCCGGCGATCCGCGCGGCCCCATCGTCATAAGCATCCTGCGCTGGCGCGCGCTCCACGCTCATCGGCACATCCATCACGATCTCTTCGGCCGCCGCCGGGATCAGATCGGCCGCAATCCCCCGGGCAAAACTCGCTGCGCCCGCCAATGTCGGATAGGCCACAACCGCGGCCCCCGCAATCAACCGGGCCGCGCGCAAGGTGATCAGGTCCGGTGCCCCCGGCCCCACGCCCACCCCGTAAAGCACCCCACGGGATGGCGGGAGGGGCGCATTGGCATCGCCAACAGCGTCTCCCGTCATCGCTTCACCAAGCTCCACTGCGTGACCGGCATCAGGGGTCGCCAGCCAGTCAAACGACCCACGGGCTCCGCCCGATGCACGGACAGCTTCACCAGATCGCCACCGCGCTCCTTGTGCAGCGCGATCAGCTCCGCCTCGCTCTCCAGCGTCACCGCATTGGCAACCATCCGGCCCAACGGGCGCAAGGCATCCCACGCCGCGTCAAATGTCTCGCGGCTCAACCCGCCGCCAATGAAAATCGCATCCGGCGCATCCAGACCGTCCAGCGCATCCGGCACAACCCCGTCCACCAGTTCCAGCTTCGGCACACCCAGCGCCAGCGCATTCGCCGCCGCCATCGCCCGCCTGTCGGCACGTGGCTCGATCCCCACCGCACGGGCATAGCGCGCCGCCCGCATCCACTCGATCGCGACCGATCCGCAACCACAGCCGATATCCCAGAGCAGCGCCCCACGCATCGGCATCAGCTTGGCCACCGTGGCCGCGCGCACCTCCTGCTTGGTCATCGTGCCATCGGACTGAAACAGATGATCCGCCAACCCCGGCACACGGGGCAACAACGCGGCATCCGGGGCGGCAATACATTCCACAGCCAGGGTGTTGAACGCCGGCACCACATGATCCCAGTTGGCGGCGACTCCATCAAACCGGGTCTCATTCTTGCCTCCCATGGCCGCCAGTACCGTCATCTTCGACTGACCAAACCCGCGCTCGGTCAGGAACCGGGCAATCTGCCCCGGTGTCTCTTCCCCCGTGGTCAGCACCAACAGCCGCGCATCCGGCTGGATAAAGGCGATCATCTGCTCGACCGGACGGCCATGCACCGTCAGCGTCTCCACATCCGGCAATGACCATCCCATACGGGCCGATGCCAGTTGAAACGCCGATAATTGCGGATGATAAACAATCTGCGCAGGATCAATCGCCCGGCCAATCTTGGCACCCACCGAATACCAAAGCGGATCACCAGTGGCGAGCACGACAACACGCCGCCCCCGCAACCCTTCAATGGTCTCGATCAGCGCATCAAACGGATGTGGCCATGCCATCCGCTCCGCCACCAGATTATCCGCCAGTGTATGATGACGCTCACCACCGATAATAATCTCGGCGGCCTCCACAACAGCCCGGGTCGCAGGCAACAGCCCGTCCATCCCGTCTTCGCCAATACCCACGATATGCAGCCAGGGATCAGACATCTTCCGGCAACCCCGCTGCCAGCGCATTCACCGCGGCTGATGCCATGGCCGACCCGCCACGCCGTCCGCGCAAGGCGACATATTCGCAGCCGCGCGGATCGCGGGCCAGTTCCGCCTTGCTTTCAGCGGCGCCCACAAAGCCAACCGGAAAGCCCAGAATGACGGCAGGTTTTGGCCAGCCCTTTTCCAACAGTTCCAGCAGATGGAACAACGCCGTCGGGGCATTGCCAATCGCCACAACGGCACCGGCCAGATGGTCCCGCCACAACTCCACCGCTGCCGCAGACCGTGTATTGCCGATGTCCTGCGCAAGGCCCGGTACCGTCGCATCATTCAACGTCACGATCACCTTATTCTGCGCAGGCAGATAGCGGCGGATAATCCCCGCCCCCACCATCTCGCAATCGCACAGCACAGGCGCACCGGCCTGCAAGGCCGCGTGTCCCACCGCAGCGGCATGGGCGGAATAGGACAGACGGTCCGCAATCTCGACCATGCCGCAAGCATGGATCAGGCGCGTCATCAATGGGCGCATATCCATCGGAAACCGGTCCAGCCGCGCCTCATCGCGCACCGTAGCAAAGCTCTGTGCATAAATCGCCTGCGGGTCTTTTTCATACGGTCTCAACAGCATACCTCATCCGCGATGGACGCCAATTTTCTTCCCAGAAAATCGTCGCCTTAGCCCCTCGTCTTACGTGCGCTTTCCGGACCATGCGGATGGTCCGCATGGGGGTATGGCGCGTGATGATGGTGATGATGATCGTGGTCGTGATCATGATGATGGTGGTGATGGTGATGGTCATGCGCGTGCTGCGCCTTCAACCGACACATCCCCGTGCAGAATGTATCGCACAGCGTGCAATCCGCCACGTTCGACCCCGGCGCATTGGCACCCTGCCCTTCGACATGGTGGTGGTGGCTTTCCTGAACGGCACCAACCTCTGCCTCGAAACCGACAACCTGCACCCGGTACTTGCACAGCACACAGGTCGGCGGCGGCACGGCACCAAAGGCCGGATGGTTGCGATCCTCCGCCTTGATATGCAGATGCCCACCATCCTCCAGCGCCAGCACCTGTTCGCGATAGCCGCAAATCCCGCAATTGGGTGGCGGGGTATCGCTGTCCTGCTCCATGATCCGCTCGGCAAAGGTTTCCAGCACCTTGGGATGGTCGCCCAAATACCCGGCTTTCACGAACTGGATATCGGGATGTTCGGCGGCCACCTGATCGGTGAAACCATAGATCCGGTCAATCAGAATGCCCGAGAACAGGAAATACGGAAACACGATAACACGCTTGTAGGGCAGCATCGCCACATGCTGCAGGCACGGTTCTACCAGCGGGAATGTCACCCCGGAATAACCCACCTCGCACCAGCCGAACCCCATGCCTTCCTGCAGCATCCGGGCAATCTTGGCCACATTGCCATTCGCATCCGGGTCAGAGGCACCGCGCCCGATCACAACCAAACAGGTCTCGACCAGCGGCATCTCACCCAATTCGGCATTGGCGCGATCCACAGCCTCCTGAATGCGGCCGGCGGCAGCGGCGATCATTTTGGGATCAACGCCCAGCTCGCGTCCATAGCTGACCTGCATCCCATGCTTGGCCGCATAGGTGTTCAGCACTGTCGGAATATCATTCTTGGCATGCATCGCCGCAAACAGCATGCCCGGCACCGCCAGAATGCGCTCGCACCCGGCCTCGCGCAGATGATCCAGACCATCGCGGATCACCGGATTGGCGAACTCCAGATAGCCGTAATCGGTGATCCAATCCGGGGGCAGATACCCGGGCAATTTCTCGGCCAGCACCGCAAATTCATCCACCGCCGACTGGCTGCGCGAGCCATGGCCGCAGATCATCACACCGGTTTTCATGCGGTTTCCTCTTCCTGCTCTTCATCCTCGGGCTCCGGGTCCTTTTTCTTGCCCTTCAACGCGCCCCAGATTGCGGCCAGCCCGGCCAGACCAATCGCAGCACCCGCAACCCAATGATCATGCCCTGCCAATTCGCCCCAATGGCCGGGATGGGCCGCCACAGCAGAGCCTGCAAAAACCAGCATCAGGGAAAGCAAAACACGCATCGGGTCCTCCGTTTCATATCAAGACCAGAGGCCCGGATGATCCGGGGTTTGACGACGTGGTGCTTGGGTCCCCGTTTTGGGTCAACCGCCTCACCTCCAACCGTTCTGGCCACATCGGGCTTCGTCTGCACAGACGTATAAGGCGCGGAACCGCCCGGGGCAAACCGATATGCGACGGTTCGGAACAATCCGGCGGCAGCATATCGGTGAAACGACGCGGGGTTATTGCCAGCACCCACATGCGCAGGCATCCTCCACCCTCATGAGCCATCAACCCACCATCCGCGCAGCCGGCCCGGACGATATTGAAAACCTTCTGGATCTCTACGCGCAGATGACCCCGAACCAGCAGCGTTGCCCGCCCGAAGTCGCCACCGATATCCTGACGCGGTTCGAAAAATACGATGGCAGCGCGATCCTTCTGGCCGAGGTCGACAAGACACTTGTCGCATCCTGCGCGCTGATTATCGTCCCCAACCTGACCAGAGGCGGGGCACCCTTCGCCCTGATCGAAAACGTGGTCACCGACACAGGTCACCGGCGGCAGGGCTATGGCAAGCTGATCCTGAACGCCGCCACTGACCGCGCATGGCAATGCGGGTGTTACAAGGTCATGCTGCTGGCGGGATCGCTGGAGCCATCGATACTGTCCTTCTACGAAAGGGCCGGATTTGCCCAGTCAAAGACCGGTTTTCAAATGCGACGGTCGCCAAAACGCACCGCCTAATCCGCCCGGCCGGCGACCAAAGCACACCAAATCCAGCCCTATGTGCAATCGCGCACGGTCCCTGCGCCTCGGTCCGCATTGGTTCATTAACGCAATTGCGCTAACTCCTCCACCAGCAATAGGAGCATCGCTATGGGCCAACTGGTTGACGGCGTCTGGCATGACGTCTGGTATGATACGAAATCGACAGGCGGGGCTTTCAAACGCTCCAACGCGAAGTTCCGCAACTGGATCACCGCTGACGGGTCCGCCGGACCATCCGGCGAGGGCGGGTTCAAGGCCGAATCCGGGCGCTACCACCTCTATGTCTCCTACGCGTGCCCATGGGCGCATCGGACGCTGGTCTTCCGCAAACTGAAAGGACTGACCGATCACATTGGCATCTCGGCCGTCCACCCCGACATGCTGTCCGATGGCTGGACGTTCGAGACCGATGACAAAGGGGCCACCGGCGACACGCTCTACGGTCTGCCTTTTGCGCGGGACATATACATTAAAGCAGACCCGAACATCTCTGGCCGGGTGACCGTACCGATCCTTTGGGACAAACAGCGCGAAACCATCGTGTCCAACGAATCCTCCGAAATCATCCGTATGTTCAACAGCGCCTTCAACGACATCACCGGCAACAGCGAAGACTTCTGGCCGGCAGACCTGCAGGCCGACATTGAACCCGTCAACGACAGAATCTACGACACGCTCAACAACGGGGTCTACAAATCCGGATTCGCCACCACGCAAGAGGCCTATGACAAAGCCATCCACCCGCTTTTCGACACGCTCGACTGGCTCGAGGACCGGCTAGGCCAGAACCGCTATCTGATGGGTGATCAGATCACCGAGGCCGACTGGCGGCTTTGGACGACGCTGATCCGGTTCGACATGGTCTATCACCAGCATTTCAAATGTAACCGCAAGCGGATTATGGATTACCCCAACCTGTTCGGGTTCACCCGCGAACTATACCGGTGGGATGGGGTGGCCGAGACGGTCAATTTCGACCACATCGTGCGGCACTATCACTACAGCCACGAAACCATCAATCCAAACCGGATTATCCCGATCAACCCACAGATTGATTGGACCGCGCCGCACGGGCGGGGCTAGGGGGCGTCAGCCTTTGGAACATAGCACCGGTTTCAGGCAAAATTGCTCAGTTCCAGGAAACAGAGCGCAGGACTAGCCGGCTAATTCAAGCTCTGTTGACGCAGAAATGGGCAATTTTGGCGAAACCCCTGCGGGGCGCGGCGCATTTTGCCGCTGACAAGCTGATTTGCCCTGCCGATGACCCACATCGCTGCGGTCAAAT
>NZ_JBKQXO010000033.1:0-20649 GCF_046762885.1 Yoonia sp. SDW83-1 | reverse complement strand
GACGTCGATGCCATCGACCAAAAGCTGCGCAGCGACGGCGTGCCGGTGGCGAAGGCACTGGTCAGTGAGCCCTTTGGCCAGCGCCACGCAATCTATCGCGATCCAAATGGCGTGCTGATTGATGTCATCACGCCAATTCCGCCGACCGAAGAGTTTCTGGCGCAATACGCGGCTGACGCCGTTCCGGTCTGATCGGTAATGGCCAAGAAGCTAAAAGACTGGTTCGACCGCGATTGCGCGACCTTCCTGGGTCGCGCGATCAAGGCCAACCACAAAACGTTCGATATCGACAGTTATGCAGCCGAAGTCGACAGGGGCGTCCGGCCCCTTGTGTCATGGTGCTGTTAATTCCCGGACGCTTACCTCAAAAAACTGAGTAAAATCAGTTACTGGTTGTGCTGTTATTTCCTGGATTGTATCTTTAATTTCGGGACTGTGCCTTTAATTCCCGGACGGTTTGTTTTGTAGATAAGTTGGATGGGCGGCGGCGTTTGGCAAAGGAAACAGAGAACTCGGAAGATCGGGCGCTCGCAATTGCGCGGGCCGATATCTTGCGCCCGATCCTAGAGCTGGATCGAGCTGGCAAGGACGTGGGTCCGCTATTGTTGGCTGCGGCGGAAGAGATGGGTGTTTCCCGTAGTTCTGCTTGGGAGTATTATCGACGGTTGAAGCAAAACGATGGGCGGTCGAGCGCATTGCTCCCGAAGCGCCGTGGCCCAAAACGCGGGTCACGTCGTTTGGGTCGAGAGGTTGAGGGCATCATTGAGCGCGTTCTACGCCGACACTATTTGGTGCCTGAGCCGCCAAGTTTTCTTCGGATTGTGGGAGAGATCCAGTCAGAATGCGGGGCCCGGGGATTTCGCCGCCCAACCCGCCGTACGATCAAGGCCCGCCTAGACGCGATGGACCAGCGTGAAGTGCTGCGGAAGCGGAAAGGAGCTAAGGCCGCCAGACAGGTATTCGAAGCGAGGGCAGGGGGGTTGGATGTGGAACACCCGTTGGAGGTTGTCCAGATTGATCACACCTTGGCAGATATTATCCTCGTTGATCAGGTTGAACGCAAACCTCTGGCACGACCATGGCTGACACTCGCGATCGACGTCGCGACGCGTGTGGTTCTGGGTGCCTATGTCACTTTCGACGCGCCATCCGTCTTGTCCATTTGCCTTTGCCTTGACCACTGTGTGCGACCGAAGTCTATCCGGACTCCTAGTTCGCTTGAGCAACTCTATTGGCCGACAGCCGGGATTCCACAGGCCATCCATGTCGATAACGGGCGGGATTTTCGTAGTGACGCCTTCCGATCGGCCTGTGCGGAATGGGGCATCTCGATCAACTACCGGCCGCCGGGTCGCGTGCACTTTGGCGGACATATCGAGCGCCTGATCGGCACGACTATGGGTGCTGTGCATGTACTGCCGGGAACGACGCAATCTTCGCCAAAAGACAAGGGCGAGTATGAGAGCGCTGCCAAGGCCTCAATGACCCTGGATGAGTTTGAGGAATGGCTGCAGCTGGAGATTTGTCGGTACCATAATACACGCCACAGCGGATTGCGGCGAACCCCGCTCGCCGCCTGGGCCGATCTTGGGGGCGACGATGCTGGCCGGCAGGTCGTGGACACCGATGCCTTCCGGATCAGTTTCCTTCCGTCAGAACGCCGCCAACTTGGCAGGACTGGGATCAACTTGTTTTCTATCGGCTATTGGAGTGACGCCTTCGCGCTGATGATCGGGCGCGGCGCGGGGAAGGTTACAGTCAAGTACGACCCGCGAGATATGTCCCGGATTTGGGTGGTCACAGACGATGGTCGAACAATTGCGGCGCGCTACAAGGATCTTTCGCGGCCCAAAGTTTCCCTTTGGGAGTCGCGGCGCGCCAATGCAATCTTCCATGAGCGGCACGGCGGAAGGATATCGGAAGCAATTCTGTTCGGGATCATTGAAGAGCAGCGGCGCATCGCCCATGCGTCGCGGCAACGGACGCTTACGGCGCGCCTGGACGAAGAACGCAAAGCACGCCTGCCAAACGACAAGCCGAAGCGGGATCCGTCCCGAGAGATGTTCGCAATTGATACAAGCAACCCCAACCTTCCAACTTACCCGATAGATGACTTTGATGGACCTCCTTGATGCGACTTGATCTCATTCGCAGCGATCGCTGGATCGCCTTTGACCGCGCAACCATTGTTCTCAACAGATTGACATCCCTGATGGAAATGCCTCGGCAGTCCAGAATGCCGGGCCTCATGGTTTATGGCAGCTCTGGCATCGGCAAGACCATGATCGCCAAGCGGATGGAGAGCCTCTACCCGAGCAACTATCGCTCAGACCTCGGGGTGACGCGTACGCCGATCCTGCTCCTGCAGGCGCCACCCGCACCGGACGAGCGGCGGTTCTATCAACATATCCTGGCGTCGATCGGCGCGCCGATGTGGGGCCGTCACACCATCTCCGAACTGGAGGTGCGGGCTCTCAGCCATTTGCGCGGAATGGACTTGAAGATGATCATGATCGACGAGGTCCATAATCTCCTCGCCGGAAGCTATCGGGAGCAACGCCGGTTCCTGAACATGCTGCGCTTCCTTTCCAATGATCTATGCGCGTCACTCGTCGTTTTTGGTGTCAACGAAGCCGCTGAGGCGGTTCGTGGTGACGAACAGCTTGCGCGACGGTTGGACGAACATTTCCTTCCGCTCTGGGATGACGACGTGGAGTTTTCCCGGCTGGTCCAGACTCTGATCGCGGCAATGCAGCTGGAGCGCGGATCTGGTCTGAGTGTCCAGTCTCTACGTACCATTTTGGCCGTTACCGGAGGTGTCACGTCGCGTGTGTTCACGATGATCAAGGCACTTGCCATCGACGCCATTGAAACCGGCGAAGAGCGGATCACTGATGACGCCGTCCAATCTTGGCAGCCAATCTGGGCCAAACATAGTTGGACCGTTCGGAACCAACCGCAACCGGCATTTTAGTGTACCGCAAACCTCTGCCAAGGCGTCCGGCACCTTATCCGGACGAGCTGCTGTCAAGCTGGATCGCCCGTCTGGCAAACGCCAACTTTTGTTCGGTCCCAGAGCTCTGCCGATATCTGGGGCATGATCAAGAACGTCCGCCGGAAACGCAATCAGATTTGGCGGGCGTAGACATGGACGGTTTCTGCGCAACGTTACGTCTGCCGCCGTTGCAGCTTGGCAGCATGTTGCTCCGGCGGCGGGCTGAATTCCCGGTCGAGTGCATTTCGTGGTCGGATTTTCAGCACTGTCCCGCGTGCACTCATAAGGTATCCGGGATATCTCTGCGCCATTGGCGCTACGCCTGGTCCTTGCAATGCGAAGTCTGCGGGTCCGAGCTGTCGCCAGTGCGCCGTGATCCAACGGCACATGCGCACCTGCCCACCCGGCTCCGCACCCGCGCCAAAGAAGGAGCGAAGTGGCTGAGGCTCGCCAATCGGCACAGGGACCGGCATGCTGGTCGACGGATGGATTTGACGCTGCAAGCCTCTGGTGTGCTCGCGCCGGAACTCCGTCACGGCGCGCTCTTTTCCCAGAACCGAATAGATCGCTTCAAAGCCCTCGCCGCAATCGACATCGGAATGACCCGACCTTTGCTAGCGGTTGCGTTGTTGATGAAGAACGATCCCACCTTGGACCGCAAACTCCGTGCTGCCTTGCCACATAGACGGAAACTGGTAGATCGATTGGCAAGCCGCGCCGGCAAACTACGTATCCGCAAAGTCTGGAGCGGAGACAATCAGCAAGACCAAACAAAGCGACAACCCGCATATATCAGCGCTTCGCCTCAGCCCAAGTATCTCGCAGCGGCAAAGTTGGCGATCATACAACTCGGTGCAAATGCGGACCGCAGCGAACTGCTCAAGTACGCCGAAACTATCCTTCAATCTGCCAGACAGCGATCTATGGATATCCAGTAATTAAAGGCACAAGACTCGTCCAAATCCCTGCCAATACATCAGCGTCCAAGAATTAACGGCACAGTGACACCAATTGAGCCGAGGTTTGACGTCCACGATTCTGCAACAGGAGCAGGATTTGAAGAAGTCGAGAAGCGCGCATTTCAGAAAAACTAATATGACAGAAGATGTCATATTAGGGGTGCTAAGTCGCAAGGTGTCAACATAAGGAAAAACCGTGAAGTTCTATGAAACCAAGATTGAAATCGCATCGCCGCCGACGCGTGTATGGCAGACACTGACAGCGGAAATGCCACGCGCGCCAGAGCGTTATGGGATTGTACGGTTCGACGGTAGCATCGCGCAGAACGCAAAAATCAAGCTTTGGTCCGAGGTGGCGCCCGACCGAGCCTTTTCGTTGAAAGTGATCAAATTCGACGCGCCCAACAAGATGGTGTGGCGCGGTGGAATGCCGTTTGGACTTTTTGTCGGTACGCGTACTTTTACGATTTCAGCGACCCCGCAAGGAAGCGTATTTGCGATGCGCGAAGAGTTTTCAGGCCTGTTCGCAGGACCAATCACCAAGTCCATGCCCGACCTGACACCAAGTTTCAAGAAATTTGCGATGACGCTAAAAGAGGAAGCAGAACAAGATGGATGATGTGATTTATGGCTCGGGAACCGAGGACGACCCTTGGATCCTAAAAACGCCGCCCCTCTCGTCAGAATTCCAGGTTTGGAAAGACGAAACCAAAGACCCGGAAGCGTTGGTCGTTCAGGTCGGCACGACCCAGCTTTCGTACCAGTTGCGTTGCCTTGAAGACGCTCATGCTATGCTGAAACGGCACGGTGACTGGATGCCACTTGGCAATGCAGACGAAGGGAAACCTGTCAAAGAGGGAACTTTGGAATATTGGGCGCGATCTGAGAGCAA
This sequence comes from Yoonia sp. SDW83-1, assembly GCF_046762885.1. Classification (NCBI taxonomy): domain Bacteria; kingdom Pseudomonadati; phylum Pseudomonadota; class Alphaproteobacteria; order Rhodobacterales; family Paracoccaceae; genus Yoonia; species Yoonia sp. SDW83-1. Next base: position 15,803 of record NZ_JBKQXO010000033.1, on the reverse strand, counting down.
TCCCGTTGGTGGATACTACGGACTTCGAAAGGGATACCGGGGTCGGTTTGCCAACTACGTGGCCCCAACGCTAGAGCTTTTGGGACTCGTGGAACTCGAGCACAATGCGCGAAACAACCGACTGCGGGCGTTGTTATAAAAAACAGACATTGGCGCAATTTCGCGAAGGCCGCCTGTGTCGGCAGAACGTGAGTTTGACCGCGTTCTGATTTTGCTCACGCAGCGAATGGCAGGTTCTACGGCTCGCACCGCAGCACAGCTGGACGTTGGCCAACCGCAGCAACGGGCCTTGTCTTTGCCAGTGATACCTCTTTGTTCAGTCAAGGTTTTGGCGCGTTGGTAAAGAGGGCTTTGAACAATTCTTCCGACCGGCGCAAACCATCGTTTGTCAATACTACAGACTTTGCCTTGCCAACTGGATCAAGAATTAGTCCTTTCTGATGTAGCCGAGAGAGCACATCCCAATCGTGGCCCTTCCAAGCTCGACGCCCGTCGTGAAGCGTCAGCCAAAGCAGCGCCAGAACTGCTTCGTCAACTTTGTCATCATTTATCTCCATGACGGTAGGAAACGCCAGTAATGAGGGTGTCGTCAAGCTGTCATGGATGCAACCGCTCTGATAAACCAGTATTCCCTCTGGGCCAGCGCTAGTAGATGCTGCGATGCATCCGAGGTCGGCTTGGAGCCCATACGCACTACATTGCTGCATGATAGCGTATGTCAGCTAAGCAAACCGCACTGCAAAACTGGGTAGATTTTGTACGTCACCTCTTTTCCGGCAGCGTTCCATAACTGTTGCGATAGACCTTGCCCGCAATTGGATGGGTGAATTTCATTGCAGACCAGACGGAATCTATGCTGAGCGTTTTGCTCTCGACGGCCTGAAACACGACCGCAATCAATCACCTTCAAGAAGTTCAGAAATTCCTTGCAAAACCGAGGGCATCGACACACGATCCCTTACTCGATGCCATAGATTTCGGCGATATCCTCCAACATCAGACGCGCGGCAAGGATGCCGCCTGCGGTATTCCAGACGGTATCGCTCACCTGGTGCACACGACCCGCCTCCACCGCGCTGAGGTTCTGCCACAGGGGGTCGGCCAGCGCCTCTGATGTTGCGGCGTCGCCTTCACCGTTGCCATTGTCATAGGTGAAATGAAAGATGCGGTCGCCGTCCATGTCGGGGATGTTTTCGCGGCCCACGCGCAGGGCGAATTCCTCCACGTTCTGAATCGCTGGCCGGGCAAAGCCCAGATCGCTGAGTATCACACCTGAGAAGCTGTCCAATTGGTAGATGCGGATCTGCGACGCGAGGAAGCGGATGATCGAGACTTCTTCGGCCAGGTTATCCCCCAGCGCTGCGGACAGAGCTGCCACCTGTCCGTCATATTCCGCCAGCACCTCGGCGCCTTTTTCGACCATGCCCACGGCCTCGGCGTAAAGCGCATAGTTCACACGCCAGTCACCGCGTAGCCGCTCTGACATCACCGTAGGCGCTATCGCGCTGAGTTGGGCATAGACCTCTTCATGGCGCTGCATGTTGCCGAGGATCAGGTCCGGTTCCAGCGCCGCGACCAGCTCCAGATTGATGCCATTTTCCGTGCCCAGGGGCTGGACCCCCTCCATGAGGGGCGCGATGTGATCATACCATGGATCACCCAGCCAGCTGTTGGCCGCACCGACCGGCGTGATGCCAAGCGACAAAAGCGCCTCTGTCCCCTCATTTGTCAGAATTACGATGCGTTGGGGATCATCCGGTACTTCCGTCTCGCCCATCGCGTGGGTGATCGTATCGGCAGAGGCGGCACCGGCAAGGCATATGGCGCTTGCGGCAACAAGAATGAAAGGGCGCATGGGGTTTGTCCTTGATGTTGAGTATTTTTATCAGGTAATAACTTGACTGAAATTGTAAGGATATCAAGAGCCGCAATGCGCGTCGGAAACATCACGTTGATCATCCTGAGCCTGTGTGTTGCCGTACTCGGCTTGCATGTGGGGGTGCGGGCCTATCCAACGGAGGATGTCTGGCGCGCAATGGTTGGCACCGATACCGACGCTACGGCGATTATCATACGCGATCTGCGCGCGCCGCGCATGGTGCTCGCCGCTTTGGTGGGGGCGGCGTTGGCGCTGTCCGGACTGATGATGCAATCGGTCACCCGCAACCCGGTGGCAGAGCCGGGATTGTTGGGCGTGAATGCCGGCGCGGCCTTTGCGGTCGTTGTGCTTTTGACTTACCAGTCGGGGGTGGGCATCTGGGCGATCATGGGCGTGGCGGCTTTGGGTGCAGGTATCGCAGCGGCGCTTGTCTTTGGCCTCGCGCTATCGGTCGGGGCGTCGGTATCGCCGGTGCACCTGTTGCTGGCGGGTGTGACGGTGGCAGCGCTGCTGATGGCGGGCGTGCAGGTGCTGGTGATCCTGAACGAACAGACGCTGGAGGAGCTTATCTTCTGGCTGTCCGGCTCCTTCGCGGACAGGCCCCTGGCGGGCGTCTGGATCGTAGCGGCAGGTCTGGCCATTGGCGGCGCCCTATGTTTGGCGCTGGCCCCGGCGCTTGATGCCTTGCGGGCCGATGATGCGACCGCGACAAGCCTCGGCGTTGATGTCGCGCGCCTGCGGCTGTTGCTTCTGGGGGGCGCGGCCCTGCTGGCTGGTTGCGCCGTGGCGCTGGCGGGACCCATCGCGTTCGTGGGCCTCGCGGCGCCCCATCTGGCGCAGCTGTCGGGGGCGCGCGGCCACGCCCAGATGATCCCGCGCAGCATGATTTTCGGCATGCTGCTTGCGCTGACGGCGGACGTGCTGGCGCGCTTTATCCTTTACCCAACCGAAGCCCCCGTCAGCGCGGTCATGGCGCTGATCGGTGTCCCGATCCTGATCAGCCTTCTGCGCAGCGCTCGGATGCGTCTCGCATGACCGCAGCCCGTGTCAGCCTACCGGTCGGCCTTGTCGTCTTGGCACTTGTCGCTGCCGCAATGGGCAGTTCGTTCATGCCGCTCGACCGGGTGACCGCCGCATTGTTCGGCCAGGGCAGCCGCGCTGATACGGTGATCTTGTGGAATATCCGCCTGCCGCGCGTGACCATGGCCCTGCTGGCAGGCGCGGGCCTGGGCATCGCGGGCATGCTGTTGCAACGGGCCACACGCAATCCATTGGCGTCGCCTGGTGTCCTTGGAATCGTGGACGGGGCAGCCGTTGGCGTCCTTCTGTTCTTGCTCCTGTTCTCGAATGAGGCCAACGTGCTGACCGTCTCAATCGTTTGGCAACCCGTCGCTGCGATCCTCGGCGCGGTCGTCTTCGCCCTTGTCGTTGCAAGCCTTGCTGCGCGCGATGATACACGGCCCATGACGCTGATCCTCTACGGGATCTCGCTGGCCGCACTTGCCAATGCCATTGTCGTCCTCCTGATAATTGCGGGTCCGGTCTACCGCGCCTCGCAAGGGTTGATCTGGCTGGCGGGCTCGGTGCAAAGCGCCGAATGGCGCGAGGTCTGGATGCTGGCCATGGCGCTTCTTGTCGCCTTGCCAGCGCTGGTCGCGCTGATCCGCCCCCTCGACCAGTTGCACCTTGATGACCTTAGCGCTCGAACCACAGGACTCTCGGTCACACGCACACGTGTGGCGACGCTGGCCCTGTCGGTCCTGCTGACGGCGGCAATGGTCTCAATCGTCGGCGGCATCGGGTTCGTCGGTCTCATCGCGCCCCATGCCGCCCGGCTGTTGTTCGGAACCGGCGCGGCATGGCAACTGACCGGGGCGGCATTGATCGGGGCGGGCATGGTGTTGATGGCAGATCTTCTGGTCCGCGTGCTGTTCCAGCCTCTCGAAGTCCCGGCAGGCGCTGTCACCGCTCTGATTGGCGCGCCGTACTTCCTGTTCCTCCTCCTCCGCCACGGACGTGCCCATGCCTGAGCCTCTTATCACCATCGACGCGGGCATCATGGGCTACCGTGATATGACGGTTTTCAACGGTCTCACGCTGTCAATCCCCAAGGGCGAGGTCACAGCGCTGTGCGGGCCCAACGGCTGCGGCAAGTCGACGGTGCTTAAGGCGATGCGGGGCATCCAGCCACTGTCGGCAGGCGAGGTGATCCTCGACGCCATGCCGCTCGGACAATGGAGCGCCAAGGGCTTGGCCCGCACGGTCGCGATGCTGGGGCAGACGCCCACGGCGCCCGAGGAGATGCGCGTGCGCGATCTGGTGGCACTTGGCCGCTATGCCCACCGCAAACCCTTCGCCGGGCTCGACATCGGTGATCACACCGCGATCGACACCGCCTTGCGCGCGACCACCATGGTGGCGCTGGCTGAAACGCCGCTGGCAAACCTGTCCGGCGGCCAAGCACAGCGGGCATGGCTGGCCATGGTGCTGGCCCAGCAATCGCCGGTTATTTTTTTGGACGAGCCGACCAACCACCTCGATATCTCTCATGCGCTGTCGACGCTGTCACTGGTGCGCCAGATGGCGCGGAACGGCGGCAAGACGGTGGTGATCGTGCTTCATGATCTAAACATGGCGGCCACCGTTGCGGATCGGATTGTGCTGTTCAAATCAGGCCAAGTCGCGGCGGAAGGTCCGGTCAAAGAGGTTCTGACCTCTCAGAACATCGAGACAGTGTTCGACATTCCCTGTGCGGTGATGACCCGCCCCGACAGCAATCTGCCGTTGGTCGTGCCGCTGCTTGGCAGGATTGGCAAATCCGAAGGCAACACCAATTTGAGTGCGCAAAAAGCAGATGCTTTAGAATAACTGACCTTCGGGACACCCGCTGCACTCAGCAGATCCGGTTCGCTCCGAGCATCGTTTGTGGCACAAAGTCTGTCAAAACTAGCACGGTTTTATTGCCGGCAACGGAATGTCGGATATCGGTCAATGTTCGCAAGCGGTCGTTGCGGTTCTCGCAATGAAAGTCGGGATTGTCCCGCAGACCGTAAGTTCGACTGGCTCTTGTCTTCGCGCTCGCGGCGAATGTCTCCTCTGACGGGCTGCACCGCAGCATCGACACGGAATGGCCAAAGGCAGCAATGGGCCGCAGTCGCGGTGACGACAATGAGGTCTATTTTTGCGACAGGGTACAGTCGTGGCCATAAGTTGGCGCTTTGCTGACCGGTCCTTAGCTTAGCCGCCAAGCTGTGCCGTATAACCAGCAGCCCATCACAACCGACTCGACTACGCTACTAACGCGCCTTCAGTTTTGTGGGGGGAGTGTATCGAAAGCTGGGATATCCTCCGGTATGAGGTGCCAGTCTTGCTTCTCTTCGCAGAATATCGCGATCTTCGGCCCACCAAATTCATCTGGATCGTCAAGCGTCCCGACTTTCAGCACAAGCTCCCGCAGACCGGGCCGCTTGGTGGTGATGTGTGTGCCACATGTGCGGCAGAACGACCGCGTCACGGCACCAGACTTTTTCGGATTTTGGTAGGTGCCGGGTTCACCACGGCTGAAGTGCAAACCTTCAGGGCTTATCAGCATGTAGTAATTCGGCCCGCCGCCCGCAAAATACTGGCATGCGCGACAATGACACTGAGCCTTGAGTTTGGGCTTGGACGTTACCGCGTAACGTATCGCGCCGCAGAAACACCCTCCTTTCATTTCCTTCGACATTGTGTGTCCTCCATCTGCAAAACGAGTTTGAGCCACTCAACCGCGAACTTGCGTTCTTTCCGATGATGCTAAGGCGCAATGGAGAGGCTCATCCGCCGCATAAGGCGCTCGACGGCGACGGCCTTTTCATCATTGCTCAGCCCAAGGGTCGATGTGACATCCGATTGCATGAGACTGGCCAGCCCGTGAAGCGCGGACCAGATGTAGATCGCATCGTGTTTGACGGGATCGCGGATAGGGTGATCTGGGTCTTTCAAAGTCATCTCGCCCAGCTTGTCATACAAGATCGAGAAGGCAAACTGAGCTTGCGCCAGCATCTCGGAATGGGCCGTGCCGTCCGGAAGGGCTGTGTTGAACATCAATCGGTATTGCAGCGGGAATTTCTGCGCAAACTCCAGATAGGCGAGTCCCATCTTGTGCAGATCGTCGAAAGGATCGTTACAGGACGGCCTTGACGACAGGTGCTGCGCAAACTCCGCAAAGCATCGCGCGACCACGGCCGCGAGGATGTGGTCGCGCGACGGGAAGTGTTTGTAGGGAGCCTGGTGTGAGACGCCGAGACGGCGTGCCACTTCGCGCAAGCTAAGATGTTCGACGCCCTTTTCTTCGATAACCGAGAACGCCTGCTCGACCAGCGCCTGTTTAAGCAGTTGTTTTTTCTTTGTTGGCATCGCGGTGCTTCGTCATCCCTTGCATGATTTGTCCCATTATCCGGCTTCTGAAGGAGCGGGGCAACATGGCGAGGCCATAGCCAAGCAGCTTGGATTGCCCACCAGGGCGTGTGGTGACCGTCTTGCCAAGTGCCCGCAAGGTGGCCTTCGCAACCGTTTCAGGTGAGGCAGCACTACCCATCTGCATGTCAGCGCGTGTCGCAAATCCGGTATTCACCGGCCCGGGCGCGCTTGCCAACACATCTACGCCCGAGGATGCGAGTTCTGCTGCAAGCCCTTCGGCAAGCGTTTGCACGTATGCCTTGGTAGCCGCATAATTTGCAGAGTTTGCAACGCCCTGAAAGGCGACAATCGAACTCATCAGGATGATCCCGCCGCGCCCGCGCGCCGCCATCTGACGCGCCAGCGGATGCAGCACTGCCGTCAGCGCATGGCAGTTCACGTCGATCATGTTCAATTCGTCTGAAGCGCAGTTGTCCATGAATCGGCCTGCCGTTCCAAACCCAGCACAGGCGACGTAAAGCCCGATGTCCTGCCCACGGGTCGCAGCCACTAGATTATCTGGACCCTCATTTGTCCCTAGATCGACCGGAACGACTAGCACTTCCACGCCATGATCGCTCCTCAGCGAAGTCGCGTGGGCTTCAAGGCGATCTGCACGTCTTGCTGCTAAAACAAGGTTCAGTCCGCGCGCCGCAAGTTCGGCCAACATTGCCGCGCCGATACCATCCGACGCGCCAGTTACGAGAGCAGTTGGCCCATATCGCTTGCTGAAGTCCAACGCTGATTCATTCATCACACAAGCTCCAAGGTTGACAGCGCCTACCTTCTCGCTCAGAAAGTAGACGCTGTCAACCAGATGAGGTACGATGACTTCGCTAGTATATGTGTCGATCACAGGTTTGCGGGTGCGCCATTTCTGGCAGACGCCGATCTTTTGGCGCCACGCAATCGCGTCGATGAACCAGGCTCAACGCGCGGGCGGATGCCTAGATGCCGAAGCGCAAACAATCAACGGCATCCACCATACCAGAAGTGTCTGGCAAAACCGCGCTGCCATGCGCGCTTACCTTAAATCGGGTGCTCATCTGGAGGCGATGCGCGTCTTCGACAAAATCGCCACTGGCAAGACTTACGGGTTCGACACCACGGAAATTCCGGACTGGAACACGGTCCACACTCTCTGGCACGAAAAAGGCATCGAGGTCTGAACAGTTGGTCTTGTCGCTGAGTTTCCAGGAAGTGGCAGCTTTCGAGCGCATCCCAATTTTGCGACCTGAGCGCATGCCAGCAATGCGGTCAGCTGACGAATGTCTGTAATGGGCCGTCCCCATCCGAGCGAGACAGGGCTACGATGAAGATGCTGAGGTTGTTTCGATCGCGGCAGTGAGACCTATGCCGAAGTGCCAAAATCTTGCTGTGTGCCCTCGCAGCAGAAAAAGCTCTGCCGAAAAAAGATATCAACGCCGCGATGCAGCGGCAAGACCGGTCGTTAGTGCATTAATGCTCCATCGATGGCACTGCCCAGCTTAACGAATGCTGTATTGCGCTGGAATTTCGGGGGGCTGGAACGCCTTGAAGTTTCAGTTATTGCTCCAATCTTTGAGCGAGACCCGCTCATAAGTCTGTCAAGGTGCCAAAGACACCAGCGCCTGCCACTTCTTTCGGTATACAGAGGCTGACATTCCGACGCGCTTTCGGAATGCAGCGCGAAAGCTTGACGGCTCCGAATATCCCACTTCGGTAGCGACCTCATCTATCGGCATTGCAGTCGTTTCCAGCAGTTGTTTTGCCTCCTCGATCCTCAGGGTTTGGACATAGTCGGTCGGTGCCTGCCCCGTCGCCTTCTTGAAGCGGCGGTGGAACCCGCGCTCGGTCAGTCCGGTCAATTCGGCCATCGCGGCAACGGGCCTGGGCGTGTCATAGTGTTGAGCGGCCCACATTTGCGCCTCTGCGATCAACTGATCTTGATGCTGCCGGGCAGAGGTGAGCGACGCATAGGTAAGCTGTCCGTCGCGATGTGGATCGATCAGATAGATCTTGGCGATGCGCCGCGCTTCATCGGTGCCTGCGAACCGCCCGATCAGATAAAGCATCAGGTCAGCCCAGGCGGACGCCCCACCAGCGGTGACAACCCTATGGCCTTCTCCTGCCGGAACAAGAATGCGTTCGCGGCAGACCATTATCTCAGGATACTCACGTCCCAGCAATTCGGCGTATCCCCAGTGTGTCGTCGCCTCCTTGCCATCAAGCAGGCCTGCTTCGCCCAATAGCAACGCACCCGAGCAGACTGAACTGACAATTGCGCCGTTCGCGTGGGCTACTTTGATCCAATCGGCAACTGGCCGCAGATCGTCCGGCAACCCCGCGTTTGGGTCGAAGTGCAGGTCGGATACGATGATGAGATCAGGCGCGGGCGCTTCTGCCAGCATCGCGTCAGGCGTGATCTTCCTGCCGTTAACATCCCAATAGGGTGCGCCGTCGGTTGTTCTGAGACTGGCATCAAAAATCGGTGCGGTCGCGGGCAACCCATGCAGCATTTCCCAGTCGCGCCCTACTGATGCAAGCACATCAAGGATCGAAAATAGAACGGAGGTCCCGGCGTAGCGAGACCCGATAACCACCGTATTGATACTCATTTCTCTCTCATCCGCCTCTCATATGTCCGATAACAACCGATTTTGTCCTTTTGTCGTCTATCGCGGTACCGAAAGAAAGTCCATCTGTACCTCCAAAGCAGCGGCCCATTCGCCCTGCATGAAACGAAGGAGTAGAAGATGACCATTCAAGAGCAGAATACGACATTCGACGCCGCCAAGGCAGAGGCCTTCGCGGAACGCTTCGTCGGCACGCTGAACGAAGCTGCGCTGGCGATCATGACATCACTTGGACACCGAGCTGGCCTATTTGACGCGCTTGCGGCCAATCCCGGCCGAACGGTAGCGTCACTTGCCACAAGGGCTGAGGTGAACGCGCGTTATCTGCGAGAATGGCTTGGTGTCATGGTGACATCTGGTGTGGTCACCTATGACCCGCAGGCGGAAACCTACACGCTGCCGGCTGAGAACGCGGCGTTTCTGACTCGCGCTGCCAGCCCCAACAACCTCGCTACCACAACCCAGTTCATTGGCGTCGCTGCCTCGGTCGAGGACGAAATGCTTGAGCGTTTTCGTAGTGGCGAAGGTCTTTGCTACCACCACTTCGACCGCTTCCACGAGGTGATGGCCGAAGACAGTGCCCAGCTTGTCGTTTCAAACCTGACGGACGCGATCCTGCCGATTGTCTCTGGTCTTGTTGAGCGTTTGGAGGCTGGTATCGATGTTGCTGATTTCGGCTGCGGTGCTGGACGGGCAATGATGGCGCTGGCCCATTCTTTTCCGAACAGCCGCTTTCACGGCTTTGACCTCTGTGAAGACGCCTTCGCCGAAACAGCTGCTGAGGCGCGTTTTGAGGGGTTGAAGAATCTAATCTTTCACGCACGGGATTTGTCATCCGGTCATGCCGTCGGAACCTTCGATCTCGTGACGGCGTTCGACGCTGTCCATGATCAGGCTGATCCAAAGGGCTTTTTGCGTCTCGTCAGGCATTCTTTGCGAGAGGACGGGGTCTTTTTGATGCAGGACATCGGTGGTTCGCGCGATCTGGAAAAGAATGTCGAGAACCCCTTTGCACCGCTCCTTTACACGATCTCCAGCATGCATTGCACACCGATCTCGATCGGTCAGGGGGGTCCAGGATTGGGCGCGATGTGGGGTGTCGAAACTGCCCAAGAATACCTTGTCGAAACCGGTTTTGTCGCGGTCGAGACCCATCGCCTGCCGCACGATCCTATCAACGCCTACTTTGTAGCCCGCGTCTGAGCGGCGCCGGAAAGGATTAACAACATGACGATGATTTCGCCTCACTCTGACAGATCACGCAGGCGGCCACAAAGCTTCACTCGCGTCATCCTTCGCTGGATCGCGCGAGCTCAGATCAGACGCCGTGAGAGGCGTGAATTGGACGAACTGTCACGGCTATCCCCCCACTTGCTGAAGGACATGGGCCTTGAGCGACATGCGAAGCGGCACGATCCGACGCTTCCCTCCCGCTGGCTATGGTAATCGAAAGGACAAACAATGAAGACGATTGAACGTGGTAGCACGCTGGTGATTGGTGCAGGGCTTTCTGGCCTTGCCGTCGCCCGCGCTTTGACCCATCGCGGGCTGCTAGTCACTGTGCTCGAAGCAGAAGGCCGGGTTGCGGAGCCGTGGCGGAGGCGTCATCCGGCACTCCGGCTCAATATTCACCGGCGGTTTGCCGGTCTTCCTGGTCAGTCGGCTCCCAAAACAGATGGCACCTACCTCAAACGCGACACGGTTGTGGCGCATCTGGAAGGCTACGCCGCCAGTATTGGAACGCAAATTCAGTTTGGTGCCCGCGTAACTAATGTCAAGCGTACTGCACGAGGATGGCGGGTCAGCACTGGCGCAGATGTGCACGAGGCCGAAAACCTGGTTGTCGCCACCGGCCGGGACAGCATCCCTTACATCCCGGATTGGTCAGGGCGGCAGGATTATGCGGGAGAGCTGCTGCATGTGGCTGATCTCGGTGATGTATCGCGCTTTGACGGCAAGCGCGTACTTGTAGTCGGTGCCGGAAACTCGGGTACCGATGCACTCAATCACCTTGCGCGGCACAATCCAGCAAAAGTGATGGTATCCGTCCGTCACGGCCCAGCGGTGGTTCCCAAGTGTATCTTTGGTCTTCCGCTGCACCGGCTGGCCCGTTTTTTTGCCTTGCTTCCTGCTGGCATATTGGACCCCGCGTTCAAACTGACCGAACGGGTTTTTCTGGGCAATCTGCGCCGCTACGGGCTTTCAAGCCATCCCGACGGTGGCGGTACACGGCTTTTGCGCGATGGCGTCGCATTTGCCGTAGATGATGGATTTATCGCCGCCCTGAAGGCAGGAAAATTCCAGATTGTTCCCTCAATCGAAGACTTCAGGGGCGACGCCGTTTGCTTGACCGATGGTTCTGTCCGAAGGCCAGACGTCGTAATCGCGGCAACCGGCTACCGTGCGGGCCTCGCGCCGCTGCTGGGCCATCTTGATGTCCTCGATGATACCGGGCGTCCCTATCATCCAATGGGAGAGCGGGATCCGAGTATGCCTGGACTATGGTTCGCTGGTTTTAGGCCAACTTTCACTGGCTTCTTTGACGCAGCAGGTGTCACCGCCGACCGCATTGCCAGACAAATTGTAGCCGACGCAAAGCGTACACCGGCAACAGAAACGGCTACCAAGCCTCAACGGGCTGCTGCAACCGAGCGTACTGCTGCTGCGGACGCTTCACTATCTTGAAAACCATCGAAAGGATTTGATCCAATGAAAAGTACCTACATTCTTCTTGCCGCCGCTATGTCGGCTATTCCCCTTGCGGCAACTGCGGAAGAGCCACTTGTGGCCTTCGACGTGGCCGAAGATATATCGCGATTTGTATTTGCCGACTCGCCCGTCTTTGATGATGGCATGCCTGCATATGGCAATGCGTTCGTCACGCAAGGCTACATTTATCCTCAAGGCACACTTGACGGTGGCGTCGAAGGCACGCTGCCGAATGGCGCGCCGGCCTTCCCAGAGCTCGTCATTGGTGAGTGGACCTGCGACGGATACTTTGTTGGTGACGGTATGCGTACCGAAACGGGCGCCATCGTGATGACCCGGCAGGTGTATCACTTTGAGAATGGCGATCTGTTGATAAGCCATGGCCCTGAACTGGTTGATGTTGATGCAACCGTTACGCGCGCCGTGACAGGCGGCACCGGCGACTATGCCAATGCTCCAGCGGAACTTGATCAGGTGCTACTCGGTATGACTGACGGATATGGTGTGCGGTTGCAGATCGAACTTGGCGTCGATTCCAATGACGCCGGCACGGTCAATGACGAAGATCACACTGAGTGGGACTCTGGTGTACCGGTTGGTCCATTGACCTTGCCTGCGCAGAGTGAACGTAGCTGAAAGCCACGTAGATGGTAACGAGTGGTGGCGGGGCTGGCAGAAGGACAGCTCCGCCAAACTATTTGCTGCAGGGGAAGGTTGCGAAATGGCCAAGCCAAGCGATTGAGTTCAAGGTTTGACCTGCCTTCGATGTTTCAGCGCGTGCAACTCTCTGATTTCTTCTGCGAACTCCAAAACAGGTCCGTCAGCTATGGTGTCTTCGATGATATGATCGATCGGAAGTGCTCTGACGCGCGGTCGGGCAACTCCAAATTCTGCAAGCCATTGGGTAAGCTGCTTTGAGGAGGCGGCATAGACAATGCGCCCAAGCTGAACCCAACCATGCGCTGCAGCACACATGGGGCAATGCTCGCCGGATGTGTAGACCGTCGCCTTGAGACGCTGATCAACTGACATATTGTTTGCAGCCCAGCGTGCAATTGCAAATTCCGGGTGCTGGGTATGGTCTCCTCCTGCGACACGATTGTGATCTTCGAATAGAATTTCGCCCTGACCAGAAACCAGAATTGATCCAAAGGGTTCGTCGCCACTGAGAACGGCCGTTCTCGCAAGTTCGATGCACCGCCGCAGGTGCATCTTATCCAAATCGGTGATCAAGATCATTCTCCTTTTCGGCATCAAAGATCATATTGAGACAGCCGAACTCAGAGAAAAAGCGTCGCCATCGAAAGCCTATTTTTCGAATTCGGAATATGCTGCTGAAGATTTTCGCGCAGCCCGTCCGCTTAAAGCATCTGAATGTGTCGCAATCACATTGGTTAGATGTTCGGCGACAACCCTTATCCGCCGGGATGCGGCCAGGTCACTGTGCACCACCAGCCAGATCGGCTGATCCAACCCGATATCCCTTGAAACAGCCTTTAGCCCTGCATCGGTTGCTAAAAAATGCGGCAAGACAGCCAAGCCCAAGCCAGCCTGCACAGATGCGACCTGCCCCATCAAAGAGGACGTCAGAATGGAAGGGGTAATGCCCTTCAGATGGCGTTCCATCCATTGCGCGGCAGGCAACATCTGCTGTTGTTCAGACCAGCCAATGAAACGATCCTCCGGAATTGGGTTTGATACCGACGTGGACCGCCCGTCGAGATAGTCCTGCGATCCGTACAGGCCATAGCCGAGAACCCCGATCTTGCGGATCGTGAGGTTTCCTCGGTCCGGACGCACCATGCGCACCGCCAGATCTGCATCACGCCTGTGAAGGTTGGATGTAGCGATGTCGGTCAGCACCTCCAGTGTCAGACCCGGATGCGCTTTTAGGAGTTGGGGCAAGCTTGGAAGAAAAAACCGGGTCGCAAAGTTTTCGGCGGTCGCCAAACGCACGTGGCCGGTCGCCTCTGCTTCCGAGGCCGCATTTGTGCGAATACTCTCTGCAGCTTCTTCCAAGGCTTCGGCGCGAGGAAGCAAGGCCAGCCCCTCGTCGGTGAGCTTGTATCCGGTCTGATGGCGCACAAAGAGCGGAATGCCCAACGCATGTTCCAGCCGCTCGATCCGACGCGACACAGTCGCAACGCCTGTCCCCATCTGCTTTGCGGCAGCTGTCAACGTTCCCGTGCGGGCAATCGCGAGAAATACTGGGGCGTCATCAAGATACAACCGATCCATAGGTCTTTCATAAATGGAAAATGTTCTTCCATGAAGCGCTGTTTTATTTGCAGACGTGAAAAGCCTAAGTCTGCCCAAGAATGGAGAAAGTTATGCAAACAAGAACGCTTTCAAAGACACTCACCGTCAATGCCATCGGGCTTGGCTGCATGGGCATGAGCGAGTTTTACGGCCCGTGCGATGACGCACAGTCTTTGAAAGTCTTGCACCGTGCGGCAGAGCTTGGCGTCGATTTCTTCGACACGTCTGATATGTACGGCTCCGGGCATAATGAAGAATTGCTGCGCCGTTTTCTGGGTGAAACAACCACTCATCCCAAGATCGCGACAAAGTTCGGCATTAGGCGAAACCCTGGCGAATACGCGCGCGCGCTCGATAACAGTCCGGCTTACGCCCGCTCCTCTTGCGAGGCCTCGTTGAAACGCCTCGGGCGAGATCATATCGACCTTTACTATGTCCACAGACTCGAAAAGGACCGCGCCGTCGAGGAAGTAATGCGCGAGCTGTCGCTATTGGTTGAGGAAGGGAAAGTAGGCCACATCGGCCTTTGCGAAGTAAGCGCCAAAACCTTGCGACGCGCTCATGCCGTGTATCCAGTGACCGCTTTGCAAACTGAATATTCTTTGTGGAGCCGGGAAGTTGAAGCCGAAATCCTCCCGACCTGCTCTGAACTTGGGATCGGGTTTGTTCCATACGCTCCGTTAGGGCGTGGCTTTCTGACAGGAACGTTCGACCAAAAGACCGAGTTTGAGGACGGAGATTTCCGGGCTGGGTTGCCCCGGTTCCTGCCGGACAACATCCAGAAAAACATGAGGTTGGTTCAGGTTTTGCGTCAGATGGCCAAGACCAAGAGCTGCACGCCGGCTCAGCTGGCTCTGGCTTGGGTTTTGTCGAAGGGTGAGACCATCGTTCCAATTCCGGGAACGCGGCGCATCAAATACCTCGAAGAAAACCTTGAGGCTGTAAACCTAAAACTGAGCAAAGAAGAAATTCAGCGTTTGGAAGGTGATCTTGACGCTATCGAGGTGCGCGGCCAGCGCTACACAGATGAAGGTATGAAAGGCGTGGACGCATGAGCCGGAACAGTAACCCTCTTGCAAAGGCTTTGGCGTTGCTGGAAGAGTTGGAGCGCGGCGCATCCGACAAGGTGCGAGCCAACCTCGAAGCGTTCTCTCCTGGCGCAACGGAACTGATACTGGGATATGCATTCGCGGATGTTGTAAGCCGCGAGGGCATTGATCTTCGAACACGCGAAATGCTGACCGTAGGAATGTTGGCAGCTATGGCGACAGCGCCTGGTCAGCTTGAGTTTCACATGCGCGCCGCGCTGAACAGCGGCGTGACGCGTGAAGAAATCGTCGAAATTGTCCTGCAGGTTTCGGTCTATGCAGGAGTACCAGCCTGCATGAACGCTGTCGCCGTTGCAAAGAAAGCCTTTCAGGCTAGGGAGCAAATCTGACATTCCTGAGGTGAAATTCAAAGACTAACGAAGCAACGCAACGTACGAACTTGAAGACATAGTCCCGGAAAACATCTTAAGTGTTCACCGAGTCGGCTTGCGATGAAATGAGCAAGAGGACAGCACTGACATGATCCGATTACTCTGAAAGTACGGTTTGATTGAGGCTGGAGCCAGTGTCTGCTATGCGGGCTGCAGCCGCAGCATCCGGTACACCGATCAGACGGCAGCAATGGGCCGTTGTTGAAGCAGGGTGGCATCGCATGCGGTGAACCATTCGTGGCGTCAGCTGTTCCTCCGCGCAAAGTTTCAAGTTGTTTTGCTAACTGCCATCAAGCACTTCGCCGACCAAGTGAAGCATTGCTTCGGTATAGGTCTCCCGATCACCGCCATAGGCGATCTCAAGCGCCGCGCGGTCAAATGCCGCCGAAAGTAGGTTGGTGAGCGCATCGATGTGCTGTGGCGA
>NZ_JBKQXO010000032.1:0-21956 GCF_046762885.1 Yoonia sp. SDW83-1 | reverse complement strand
ATCGCCGCCGTCAGCGTCGTCTTGCCGTGGTCAACGTGACCAATCGTGCCAATGTTCACGTGCGGCTTATTCCGTTCAAACTTTGCCTTTGCCATGGTGTGGCTCCTTAAATGTTCGTTATTGTGTGGCCCCGGAACCATGTCCGGGGCGCCCAAGCCCGAAGGCTTAAGCGTATTTCTTCTGGATCTCGTCAGAGATGTTCTGTGGCACCGGTTCGTAGTGATCGAACTGCATCGTGAAGTTCGCACGACCCGATGACATCGACCGCAAGGTGTTGATGTAGCCGAACATGTTGGCCAGCGGCACGAATGCCTCGATCGCGATGGCGTTACCGCGCGTATCCTGACCCTGCACCTGGCCCCGACGCGATGTCAGGTCACCAATGATGCCGCCGGTATATTCTTCCGGTGTCACCACTTCGACCTTCATGATCGGTTCGAGCAGCTTGGCCCCGGCCTTGCGCATGCCTTCACGCATACACATCCGGCCGGCGATTTCGAACGCCAGCACGCTGGAGTCCACATCGTGGAACTTACCGTCCAGAAGCTCGACCTTGAAGTCGATGACGGGGAAGCCTGCCAGCGGACCGGAGTCCATCACCGACTGGATGCCCTTTTCGACGCCGGGGATGTATTCCTTCGGAACCGCGCCACCAACAATCTTGGACTCGAACGAATACCCTTCGCCTGGCTCTGTCGGCATGATGTTGAGTTTGACCTCACCAAACTGACCGGACCCACCCGACTGTTTCTTGTGGGTATAGGTATGTTCGACAGCGTGGCCGATGGTTTCGCGGTAAGCCACCTGTGGCGCACCGATGTTTGCCTCGACCTTGAATTCCCGCTTCATGCGGTCGACCAAGATGTCGAGATGCAATTCGCCCATGCCTTTCATGATGGTCTGACCGCTTTCAAAGTCAGTTTCCACGCGGAAGGATGGATCTTCTGCCGCCAGACGCTGCAATGCGATCCCCATCTTCTCCTGGTCGGCCTTTGTCTTGGGCTCGACCGCGATCTCGATCACGGGATCGGGGAAGGTCATCGTTTCCAGTACGACCGGGTCGTTCTGGGCACAGAGCGTATCACCGGTTGTGGTGTCTTTCAGGCCACCCAGTGCAATGATATCGCCGGCAAAGGCTTCCTCGATTTCTTCGCGGTTGATCGAGTGCATCATCATCATCCGGCCCACACGCTCTTTCTTCCCCTTGGTGGAGTTGAGCATGGTGTCGCCCTTCTTGAGCGTACCGGAATAGATCCGTGTGAAGGTCAGAGAACCAACAAACGGGTCATTCATGATTTTGAACGCAAGGCCCGAGAATGCCATGTCGTCATCGGCACGGCGCGGGATGTTGCGGGTTTCTGTTTCGTCACCGGGTTTGAAGCCCATGTAATCGACAACATCCAGCGGGCTGGGCAGATAGTCGATCACGGCGTTCAACAGAGGCTGCACACCTTTGTTTTTAAAAGCAGAGCCAGCCAGCACAGGCACAAATGCCATGTCCAGTGTACCCTTGCGGATCAGCTTGCGGAGCGTGTCGACATCGGGTTCTTCACCTTCGAGGTAAGCCATCATCGCGTCATCGTCCATTTCGACGGCCGTTTCGACAAGTTTGGCACGGAATTCGTCAGCCTTGTCCTTCAACTCAGGACGGATCTCGCGCTGCTCCCAAGAAGCACCAAGGTCTTCGCCTGCATAGACCCACTCTTTCATGGTTACCAGATCGACGATGCCTTCCAGCTCTGTCTCGGCACCGATCGGAATTTGCACAGGCGCAGTCTTTGCACCGGTGCGGTCTTCGATCATGTCGACGCATTTGAAGAAGTCGGCACCGATCTTGTCCATCTTGTTGACGAAAACGATGCGCGGCACCTTGTAGCGGTCAGCCTGACGCCAAACTGTTTCTGTCTGCGGCTCAACGCCAGCATTGGCGTCCAGAACGCAGATCGCGCCGTCAAGCACGGCCAGCGAACGCTCTACTTCGATGGTGAAGTCAACGTGGCCGGGCGTGTCGATGATGTTCATCCGGAACTTGGTGTCGGAAGTCGCGTCGGCTGTCGGCTCTTCCTGGCGCTGCCAGAATGTTGTTGTCGCAGCGGACGTGATCGTGATGCCACGTTCCTGTTCCTGCTCCATCCAGTCCATGGTGGCCGCACCATCGTGCACTTCGCCGATGTTGTGGGACTTGCCTGTGTAATACAGGATCCGCTCCGAGCAGGTGGTTTTACCTGCATCGATATGGGCCATGATACCGAAATTCCGGTACCGACTAAGGGGATATTCGCGTGCCATTTGAGGTACTTTCCCTATTACCAGCGGTAGTGGCTGAACGCTTTGTTCGCGTCGGCCATTTTATGGGTGTCTTCACGCTTTTTGACGGCTGTACCACGGCCTTGGACCGCGTCAATCAGCTCGCCTGCAAGGCGCTCTTCCATGGTGTTTTCGTTGCGCTTTTTCGCAGCGGCGATCAGCCAGCGGATGGCCAGTGCTTCGCGGCGCTCGGGGCGCACTTCGACGGGTACCTGATAGGTCGCACCACCAACGCGGCGCGAACGCACCTCGACAGATGGTTTGATGTTGTCCAGGCTCTCGTGAAAGACTTCGACAGGTGATTTCTTCAGCTTGTCTTCAACGCGATCAAAAGCGTTGTAGACGATTTTTTCGGCGACGGATTTCTTTCCGTCGACCATCAGGTTGTTCATGAACTTGGTCAGAACGATATCGCCAAACTTGGCGTCTGGCAGAACTTCGCGTTTTTCAGCGGCGTGACGACGTGACATCTATGTTTCCTCTTGTTCCAATACCGGCGAGGTCCCGGATCAAGTCCGGGACGGCCGAAATCCTTATTTCGGCCGCTTCGCGCCGTACTTCGAACGACGCTGCTTACGGTCTTTGACACCTTGGGTATCAAGCACACCGCGCAGAATGTGGTAACGCACACCGGGAAGGTCTTTTACACGGCCGCCACGGATCAGAACAACAGAGTGTTCCTGAAGGTTGTGGCTTTCACCGGGGATGTAGCTGATGACCTCAAAGCCATTGGTCAGGCGCACCTTGGCGACTTTCCGCATGGCCGAGTTCGGCTTCTTTGGTGTGGTGGTGTAGACGCGTGTGCAAACGCCACGCTTCTGTGGGCAGGATTCCAAGTGCATCGACTTGGATTTATTGACTTTCGGCTGGCGCGGCTTGCGGATCAGCTGCTGAATCGTTGGCATCGTGTGATGTTCCCATCTATTCACATGGTGCGTCCGGCAAACGCGAGGGTTTCAAAAACGTGCCATCATCTCTGAAAAGCACAAAAATTCCGCAGTCGAACCCTTACCGGAGGTTCGGTGCGGTGATATTCCAGAGGAACAAAGCGATAGGTGCTCGGTTCTTGGCCACATCAATTATGATATCGGGACAACGGAGGCACCCCCCAGCCCGGATGAGCGGCGTATAGGGCGTTGCGGAATGGCTGTCAACAGGGGCTGACGGCGACCGTTTCAACAGCCGCATGTCTTGTTCTGGCAGCGCCGAAATCGGGTCATGTAAGATGCGGGCCCGCCAAACCCATTGCGGTTACATGCTGTTCACCTATAAACCCTGACGTGTGGGGCGCGACATCTGTTTATGGGGGCAGAAAAATGAAAAAAATTATGATGACCGGAAGCATATTGGCGCTATCAGCCTGCGGAACATCCGGCGGGTCTGATGGACCAACGTTTGACATTTCAGACGATGTCGCTGCGTTCGCCGCCGAGGCGGACAGATTCAGGGTCTTATCCCCTACCGGCGTAGCGGATCTGCCACCCACCGCTGGATTCGTAACGTATGACGGTCAAATCAGCGCGCGAACAACAAGAGGGCTTAATGACGCTGACGTGATTGCCGACATTCAGTTTCAGATCGATTTTGTTTCGACCGAAGTCGATGGCAGCATGACGAACATCGCGGTTCTGACTCGCACAGGGGAGTCGATCTCAACAACTGGTACTTTGAATGTGGTGTCAGGAGTCGAGGCCGACGGCACCATCAGCGCGCGAATGGAAGGCACGATCGAATCTATTCGCCTGAGAGATAATCAGCCGGGTGGGATGACTTTCGGGCGAGTGGATTTCACTGGAAACATTGTAAACGATGATTCTACAGCAGACGGCCTCTTCGGATCAGTTGAGGCTGACTTTGAAGGTGATTTACCAATACCATTTGCGGGTGACTTTTATGCAAGTCAGCAACCTGTAGCGCCCTGAGGCTGAGTGGCGCTTTGGGAAAAGAACCCAATTGTCGCCCTCAAGTTATCCTATAACATCTCGCTGTTATTGCTGATCATCCGTGCCTGCCTCCTGATGCAGACAACCCCGTTTTTGCGGGTCTCACCTGTTCAGGAGGTCATCCGATGCCCCGTTACATCATTGCACTTGCCCTACTTCCATTTGTGGCAGCCTGCACTATCAGCGAACCGAACCCGCCATCTGTTTCTGCCCGCGATGTTGATCTGGCGTTTGCGAATGCTGCGCGCGCCTCGACGCTTCCGGTTGCCGATACATTTGACCTTCCAACAGGGACTGTCACCTATGATGGCCAGATCGGCGCCGATGTGAACGGTGACACATTGGGCAGCGTATTGGCCGATATGCGCATGGTGGTAGATTTCCGCGATAATGACATCGGTGGTGATGTGACCAACATCAATCTGATTGATCAGAACGGGATCCCCAACCAACGGTTTGACGGCTCACTGACAATCTCGGGCTTTGAGAATAACGGTGATCTGGATGCGGGTGCCCGCGGCCGGATCGGCGCAGTCGATATCAATGGCAATGATTTGGAC
The DNA here is from genome assembly GCF_046762885.1 of Yoonia sp. SDW83-1. NCBI lineage: Bacteria > Pseudomonadati > Pseudomonadota > Alphaproteobacteria > Rhodobacterales > Paracoccaceae > Yoonia > Yoonia sp. SDW83-1. Next base: position 17,146 of record NZ_JBKQXO010000032.1, on the reverse strand, counting down.
GCTGACATGTTTCTTGATCTGGAAGGCACCGTGCGAAACGATCGCAGCTTTGGTGATACTGTCTACGGATCAGCCACGGGTGATGTGCGTGGTGATTTCAATCTTGATGTTGAAGGCGTCTTCTATGGCGAGCGCCGGTAGGTTCAGCGAAAGCGGTCCGGCACCATACGTTGTCGGATCCGCAACTGCCTTTCCCGATAAAGTGTGAAAAGTCCGGTTGCCACAACGATGCTTGCCCCCAGAGTGGTCAGCAGATTGGGCCATTCACCAAAGACGATCACACCGAGAAGGAGTGCCACCAGCAGGCTGGTGTAGCGGAAAGGTGCGACAAAACCGATCTCGCCCGACCGCATGGCTGTGACCGAAAAGATGTAGCCGAAACTGAGAAACACGGTCGCCCCAGCGAGTTTGAGCCCTGCCTGTCCGGTGAGAGGCTGTAACTCGATGAACAGCGATCCGATGGCGCCAAGGCTCATCACGCCTACTGCGGCGACCAAGGCCACAAAGACCGCTGGCACGTTGCGGGACATGCGCCGCACGACCAGATCACGCAGTGTCACACAGGCGACCGTGATCAGCGCATAGATACTGAAACTGTTAAAATCCGCCCCGCCGGGCTGGATGATCAACAATACACCTGCAAAACCGACGCAGATCGCCACAAGCCTGCGCCACCCCAATGCTTCCCCCAGAAAAACGGCCGCTGCCAGACTAACCGCCAGCGGCAAGGCCTGCATAATCGCGCTGATATTCGCGATGGGCATATTCATCAGAGCTGTCAGAAAGAAATAGGTCCCGGCAACCTCGCCCGCTGTTCGCAATATGACCAACCACCAGTCGCGCGGCGACAGATCGAAACGCAACTGGCCCATGACGTGGCACATGACCGCAAGGCAGACCGCCGCGCCAAGACCACGCACCAGAATGGCCTGAAACAGCGGAACTTCCCCTGCCAGTCCTTTCATGAAAGCATCATTGATGGTGTAGGCACACATGGCACCCATCATCAAAAGCGCGCCGCGCAGGTTGTCCGAAATGATCTTCATCCTCGCGGCGTATCAGTGAAGTAAACCACTGGCCAGAGGTAGCAATATCCGGTGCGCTAGCCCGGCAACGAAAAAGGCCCCTGCTATTGCAGAGGCCTCAATCACTTCATTGTCGCGAGATTACTCGTTGCTGCTTTCAGGTGTGTCCACGACCAGATCGTCGAACACGTTCTCATCTGAAACCTCGTTCGCCATCTCCATCGGGGCGGCCAACCTTGCGGCTTCTTCCGCCTCTTCCCGGCGTGCTTCGATGACAACGTTGTCGCGGTCAGCTGCAACACGGCGCATCTGCTGCGTTGCACCACCTGTCCCTGCAGGGATCAGACGGCCGACGATCACGTTCTCTTTCAGACCGATCAGCTTATCCCGCTTGCCCTGAACCGATGCTTCGGTCAGAACCCGCGTGGTCTCTTGGAACGAGGCGGCAGAGATGAAGGACCGTGTCTGCAAGGACGCCTTGGTGATGCCCAACAAGATCGGCTCACCCTGTGCAGGGCGATCACCCCGCGCAAGCGCCTTTTCATTGGCTTCATCAAACTCGGCCTTATCGACGTTTTCGCCTTTCAGCAGAACAGTGTCACCACTGTCCTGAATCTCCCATTTCTGGAGCATCTGACGCACGATCACTTCGATATGCTTGTCGTTGATCTTCACGCCCTGCAAACGATAGACGTCCTGAACCTCGTCGATCATGTAATCGGCAAGGGCCTCGACCCCCATAACCGCAAGAATATCGTGCGGAGCCGGGTTGCCGTCCATGATGTAGTCACCCTTCTGGACAAAATCACCTTCCGCAACTGGGATGTGCTTGCCTTTGGGCACCATGTATTCGACCTTGATATCCGCATCATCAGCAGACTCAATCGCGATACGACGCTTGTTCTTGTAGTCCTTGCCAAAGCGCACGTAACCATCAATTTCAGCGATGATTGCGTGATCCTTTGGACGGCGGGCTTCGAACAGTTCGGCCACACGCGGCAGACCACCGGTGATGTCCTTGGTCTTGGCACCTTCACGCGGAATACGTGCCACAACGTCACCGGCTTTGACTTCCTGACCGTCCTCGACAGACAGAACCGCGTCAACGGACATGCCATAGGATACCGGGTTGCCGTCGTCTTTCAACGCGGGCTCTCCGTCTGCACCGACGATGATGATCTTTGGTGCCAGCTCATTACCCTTTGGTGCTGCACGCCAGTCGGACACGATGCGTTGGGTCATACCCGTTGCATCATCTGTGTCCTCACGCACGGCAATACCATTGACCAGATCGACATAACGCGCGGTCCCGGATTTTTCGGCGATGATCGGCAGGGTGTAAGGATCCCATTCGAACAGCTTGTCGCCACGCAGCACATCGCTGCCTTCCTTCACAAAGACCTTGGAGCCGTAGCCCACCTTGTGGTTCGCCCGCTCCTCACCGTTTTCGCCAACAATCGCAAGCACCATGTTCCGGCCCATGACAACCATCTCGCCCGCAGCATTCTCAAGCAATTGCGCATTGCGGAACTCGATCTTGCCAGGCTGTGATGCCTCCAGGAACGACTGCTGACCACCCTGGGCCACACCGCCGATGTGGAAGGTCCGCATCGTCAGCTGCGTGCCAGGTTCACCGATGGACTGCGCGGCAATGATGCCGACCGCTTCACCGATATTGACGCGCGTACCGCGCGCCAGGTCACGGCCGTAGCACATGGCGCAAACGCCATCCTCGGATTCGCAGGTCAGCGGCGACCGGATTCGCATCTTCGCAACGCCGGCCACGTCGATCATGTCCGCCTTGCGTTCGTCGATCAACTCACCCACTTCGACGATCACTTCGTCAGTGCCAGGTTTAAGGATCTCCTCGGCAGCCACACGACCCAATACCCGCTCTGACAGCGACGCAACCACTTCACCGTCGTTCACGGCAGCCTCGGCTGTAATCGCCATGTCCGTGCCACAGTCCACTTCGCGCACGATGCAGTCTTGGGCCACGTCCACCAGACGACGGGTCAGGTAGCCGGAGTTTGCCGTTTTCAACGCCGTGTCCGACAGACCCTTACGGGCACCGTGGGTCGAGTTGAAGTATTCAAGAACGGTCAGACCTTCCTTGAAGTTCGAGATAATCGGCGTTTCGATGATCTCGCCATTCGGCTTGGCCATCAGACCGCGCATCCCGCCCAGCTGTTTCATCTGTGTCACCGAACCACGCGCACCAGAGTGAGCCATCATGTAGACCGAGTTTGGCTCGGCTTCTGAACCGTCCTCATTATGGCCGGTGGACGAGATAGTGGACATCATCGCGTCCGTCACCTTGTCGTTGGCTTTGGACCAAGCATCGACGACCTTGTTGTACTTTTCACCTTGGGTGATCAGGCCGTCCATGTATTGCTGTTCAAAGTCTTTCACCTGATCACGGGTTTCATCAACCAGTTCCCACTTGGTGTCAGGGACAACCATGTCGTCCTTGCCGAACGAAATGCCCGCCTTGAACGCCTCCCGGAAGCCCATCGTCATGATCTGGTCGCAGAAAATGACAGACTCTTTCTGACCGCAGTAGCGATAGACCGTATCGATGACCTGCTGCACTTCTTTTTTCCGCAGCAGCCGGTTGACCAACGAGAATGGTGCTTTGGCATTCAGCGGCAGAAGCGCACCCAGCCGCAAGCGGCCCGGTGTGGTTTCGAACCGCGTCATCACCTCGTTGCCTTCTTCATCGATCTGCGGCATCCGCGCTTCGATCTTGGCGTGTAGATGCACCTCGCCAGCCGTGAGGGCGTGTTCCACTTCCTCGATATTGGCGAAGGACATACCTTCGCCTTTCATGCCGTCGCGCATGATGGTCGTGTAGTAGAGGCCCAAGATCATATCCTGAGACGGCACGATGATCGGGCTGCCGTTTGCAGGCGACAGCACGTTGTTGGTGGACATCATCAGCACGCGGGCTTCCAGCTGGGCCTCAAGGCTCAGCGGGACGTGAACGGCCATCTGGTCACCATCAAAGTCGGCGTTGAAGGCCGAACAGACGAGCGGGTGCAACTGGATCGCCTTGCCTTCGATCAGGACGGGTTCGAACGCCTGAATGCCCAGACGGTGCAGCGTTGGCGCACGGTTGAGCATGACAGGGTGTTCGCGGATAACCTCATCCAGGATATCCCACACCTCTGGCCGTTCTTTTTCCACCAGCTTCTTGGCTTGCTTGACGGTGCTGGACAGCCCTTTGGCTTCGAGCCGCGAGTAGATGAACGGCTTGAAGAGTTCGAGCGCCATCTTCTTGGGCAGGCCGCACTGGTGCAGCTTGAGTTCCGGGCCGGTCACGATGACCGAACGGCCCGAGAAGTCGACCCGTTTCCCCAAAAGGTTCTGACGGAAGCGGCCCTGCTTGCCCTTGAGCATGTCGGACAGCGATTTCAGCGGACGCTTGTTGGCGCCGGTGATCACGCGACCGCGACGGCCGTTATCAAACAGCGCATCGACGGATTCCTGCAACATCCGCTTTTCGTTGCGGACGATGATGTCAGGTGCGCGCAGTTCGATCAGCCGCTTCAGGCGGTTGTTCCGGTTGATCACCCGGCGATACAGATCGTTCAGGTCGGATGTGGCGAAACGGCCGCCATCCAGCGGGACCAGCGGGCGTAGTTCCGGCGGGATCACGGGGATCACGGTCAGCACCATCCATTCGGGACGGTTGCCTGACTCAAGGAAGTTTTCGACGATTTTCAGCCGCTTGATGATCTTTTTCGGCTTCAGTTCACCGGTTGCTTCTTTCAGGTCGGCGCGCAGCTGTTCTGCCTCGCTTTCCAGATCGATCTGGGCCAGCATTTCGCGGATCGCTTCGGCGCCGATATTGGCCTGGAATGCATCCATGCCGTAAAGGTCCTGCGCGTCGTTGAACTCTTCCTCAGTCATCAACTGGCCGTAGGTCAAGTCGGTCAGGCCGGGTTCGATCACGACATAGTTTTCGAAATAGAGGATCCGTTCCAGATCGCGCAGCGTCATGTCCAGCATCAGGCCGATGCGGGATGGCAGCGATTTCAGGAACCAGATATGGGCCACGGGCGCGGCCAGTTCGATATGGCCCATGCGTTCGCGGCGGACCTTTTGCAGGGTCACTTCCACGCCGCATTTTTCGCAGACGACGCCGCGATACTTCATGCGCTTGTATTTGCCGCAGAGGCATTCGTAATCCTTGATCGGGCCAAAGATACGCGCGCAGAACAGACCGTCACGCTCTGGCTTGAACGTGCGGTAGTTGATGGTTTCGGGCTTCTTGATCTCGCCGAAGGACCACGACAGGATCCGTTCGGGCGAGGCCAGAGAGACCTTGATTTCGTCAAACGTTTTCGCCGGGGTGAGCGGGTTAAACGGGTTGTTTGTCAGTTCCTGGTTCATCTTCAATTCCTTGAATTGGGGTGCGTCGGGTGAGGGGCGAAAAGTCTTCGTGACGAAGACTTTTCAGCGCGCAAGAGTTTTCGCGACGAAAACTCTTACTCCTCATCCTCCGCATCCAGGAGTTCCATGTTGAGGCCGAGGCCCCGGACTTCTTTCACGAGCACGTTGAACGATTCAGGCACGCCGGCCTCGAAATTGTCCTCGCCTTTGACGATGCTTTCGTAGACTTTCGTCCGCCCTGCCACGTCATCCGACTTGACCGTCAGCATTTCCTGCAGTGTGTAAGCGGCGCCATAAGCTTCCAGTGCCCAGACCTCCATTTCCCCGAAACGCTGGCCGCCGAACTGGGCTTTACCACCCAGAGGCTGCTGCGTGACAAGGCTGTAAGGCCCGGTGGAGCGTGCGTGGATCTTGTCATCGACCAGGTGGTGCAGTTTCAGCAGATATTTCACGCCCACTGTCACCTTGCGGCTGAACTGTTCACCTGTGCGGCCATCGTAAAGAACCGATTGGCCCGAAGTGTCGAATCCGGCACGCACCAGCGCGTCGTTCACGTCTGCTTCTTTTGCGCCGTCGAAGACGGGGGTCGCAATCGGCACACCGCGCGTCACGTTGCCGGCGGCTTCGATCAGCGTGTCTTCGTCCATCCCGGCGATGCCTTCGTCATAGACGTTGTCACCATAGGCTATTTTCATCGCTTCGCGCACAGGGGTCAGATCACCGGAGCGCCGGTATTCGCCAAGCGCTTCGTCGATTTGGATGCCCAGGCCGCGTGCGGCCCAGCCCATGTGTGTTTCCAGGATCTGGCCGACGTTCATGCGCGATGGCACGCCCAGCGGGTTCAGACAGAAATCCACCGGTGTCCCGTCCGCGAGGAACGGCATGTCTTCCATCGGAACGACCTTGGAAATCACACCCTTGTTCCCGTGACGACCGGCCATCTTGTCGCCGGGCTGCAGCTTGCGCTTTACCGCCACGAAGACCTTGACCATCTTCATCACGCCCGGAGGCAGATCGTCGCCGCGGCGAACCTTCTCGACCTTGTCCTCGAACCGTGCATCCATCGCGCGCTTCTGGATTTCATACTGTTCGTTGAGCGCTTCGACGATTTTTGCGTCGTCTTCGTCTTCCATGGCCAACTGCCACCACTGACCGCGGCTGAGATCGGCCACGCTTTCTTCGGTGACGATCGAACCTGCCTTGAAGCCTTTGGGCCCCTTGGCAGCTTTCTTGCCAGAGATGATGTCCCACAGGCGCGCATAGATGTTACGATCCAGGATCGCGAGTTCGTCGTCGCGGTCACGGGCAAGGCGTTCGACCTCTTCCCGTTCGATCTGCAGCGCACGTTCGTCTTTTTCCACGCCATGGCGGTTGAACACACGGACTTCGACCACTGTGCCGAAATCACCCGGTGGCAGGCGCAGGGATGTGTCACGCACGTCCGATGCCTTTTCACCAAAGATGGCGCGCAGCAGTTTTTCCTCTGGCGTCATCGGGCTTTCGCCTTTTGGTGTGATCTTGCCGACGAGGATGTCTGCTGGCCCGACTTCGGCGCCGATATAGACGATGCCCGCCTCATCGAGGTTACGCAGGGCTTCTTCGCCCACGTTTGGAATGTCGCGGGTGATTTCCTCTGGCCCCAGTTTCGTATCACGGGCGGCGACTTCAAATTCCTCGATATGGATCGAAGTAAAGACGTCGTCGCGCACGATGCGTTCGGAGATCAGGATCGAGTCTTCGTAGTTGTAGCCGTTCCACGGCATGAACGCGACGACCACGTTCTTGCCCAGCGCCAGTTCACCGATATCGGTGGACGGACCGTCGGCAATCACCTGACCCTTTTGCACCGTATCACCCACCTTCACCAGCGGGCGCTGGTTGATGCAGGTGTTCTGGTTGGACCGCTGGAATTTGCGCATCCGGTAGATATCGACCCCGGCATCGCCAAGTTCGAGATCTTCGGTGGCGCGAATAACGATCCGCTGTGCGTCGACCTGGTCGATGATCCCGGCCCGTTTGGCCATGATCGCCGCACCAGAGTCGCGGGCCACAACTTCTTCGATCCCGGTGCCGACCAGTGGTGCCTCTGCCTGCAGCAGTGGAACCGCCTGACGCTGCATGTTCGAACCCATCAGCGCACGGTTGGCGTCGTCATTTTCCAGGAATGGAATGAGCGAGGCCGCAACCGACACCAGCTGTTTTGGCGACACATCGATCAGGTCCACGTTTTCGCGTGGGGCCAGTGTGTAGTCGCCGTTCATCCGGGTCGAAACCAGATCGTTCTTGAAAGACCCGTCTTCGTTCATGTTCGCGTTGGCCTGTGCCACGGTGTGGCGCATTTCCTCGGTCGCGGACATGTAGCTAACGTCGTCCGTCACCTTGCCGTCCACCACTTTGCGATATGGTGTTTCGATGAAGCCATACTTGTTCACGCGGGCAAAGGTCGCCAGCGAGTTGATCAGACCGATATTCGGCCCTTCGGGTGTTTCGATCGGGCACATCCGGCCATAATGGGTCGGGTGTACGTCGCGCACTTCGAAACCAGCACGTTCACGCGTCAGACCGCCGGGCCCAAGGGCCGACAGGCGCCGCTTGTGCGTTACTTCGGACAGCGGGTTGGTCTGGTCCATAAACTGCGACAGCTGGCTGGAGCCGAAGAATTCGCGCACGGCAGCAGCGGCAGGCTTCGCGTTGATCAGGTCCTGCGGCATCACGGTGTCGATTTCGACCGATGACATGCGTTCCTTGATCGCGCGCTCCATCCGCAGAAGGCCGACGCGGTACTGGTTTTCCATCAACTCGCCCACCGAACGGACGCGGCGGTTACCAAGGTGATCGATATCGTCAATATCGCCCTTGCCGTCACGCAGTTCGACCAGCGCCTTAATACAGGCGACGATGTCTTCCTTGCGCAGGGTGCGCATGGTGTCTTCGGCATCCAGATCGAGGCGCATGTTCATTTTCACGCGCCCAACGGCGGACAGGTCGTACCGTTCGCTGTCAAAAAACAGCGTGTCGAACAGAGCCGATGCGCTGTCCACGGTTGGCGGTTCGCCCGGACGCATGACGCGGTAGATATCCATGAGCGCGGTTTCGCGGTTCATGTTCTTGTCCGACGCCATCGTGTTGCGCATGTAGGCGCCGACATTGATGTTATCGATGTCGAGTACGGGGATCGCCTTGATGCCGGCGTCGATCAGCTCTTTCAACGTGCCGCCCGTGACTTCGCCGTCCTTGTCCAGTTCAAGGGTCAGTTCATCACCGGCCTCGACATAGATCGCGCCGTTTTCTTCGTTGATGATATCCTGGGCGACGAATTTGCCGACAATTTGCTCGTAAGGGACCAACAGGTTTTTTACTTCGCCGGCATCGATCAGCTTCTTGACCGAACGTGGGGTCACTTTCTCGCCGGCCTTGGCGATCACTTCACCGGTTTTGGCGTCCACCAGATCAAAGGCAGGGCGGGTGCCGCGCACGCGTTCCGGGAAGAACTTTGTTGTCCAGGCCTTGCCCTTTTTGTCCAGCTTGTATTCGACCGTGTCGTAATAGGCATTCATGATGCCTTCCTGGTCCATGCCCAGCGCATAAAGCAGGGTGGTCACAGGCAGTTTGCGGCGGCGGTCGATCCGGCAGAACACGAGGTCCTTGGCGTCGAATTCAAAGTCGAGCCAGCTACCGCGATATGGGATGATGCGGCAGGCAAACAGCAGTTTGCCGGAAGAGTGGGTTTTGCCCTTGTCGTGATCGAAGAACACACCGGGGGAACGGTGCATCTGGGATACGATCACGCGCTCGGTGCCGTTCACGACGAAAGTGCCATTGGGCGTCATCAAGGGCATATCGCCCATGAATACGTCTTGTTCCTTGATGTCCTTGACGGATTTCGCGCCGGTATCTTCGTCCACATCAAATACGATCAGACGCAGGGTGACCTTCAGCGGCGCGCTGTAGGTCATGTCACGCTGCTGACATTCCTCGACATCGTATTTCGGCTTTTCCAACTCGTACTTGACGAATTCAAGAACAGCGGTTTCGTTGAAATCCTTGATCGGGAACACCGACTGGAAGACACCCTTGATGCCTTCACCGTCGAGCGGCGTATCACTGTCGCCAGAGCGCAGGAACAGATCGTAAGAAGATTTCTGAACCTCGATGAGGTTCGGCATTTCGAGTACTTCACGGATTTTACCGTAATATTTACGCAGGCGTTTCTGACCAAGGAAGGAGGAAGCCATGTGCGATATCACCTTTTGTTTGTCTCTCGAATGCGAGATCGCCCGGGCTGCGATCCCTCACCCATTTGACCGGGGGTCTGATGTCTATTCGTGGCTGCCGTCCCACCGGCAACCTCCCGACATGAAACCTACCCAAGGGGTCGGTCAGCGTTTGGCCGACCTCTAAGACAGGTTTGGCTGGACCCGCATTTTGCGAGTCCAGCCTTATTATTTGGGCGAAATTGTCTTTCGCCTGTATCTGACTTAAGCCAGTTCGACCGTCGCGCCAGCTGCTTCCAGCTTTGCCTTGATCTCTTCGGCTTCTGCTTTTGCAGCGCCTTCTTTGATCTTGCCACCAGCTTCGACCAGGTCCTTGGCTTCTTTCAGGCCAAGACCGGTGATGCCGCGGACTTCTTTGATGACGTTGATTTTCTGTGCGCCAGCTTCTTTCAGCACGACATCAAATTCAGTCTTCTCTTCAGCAGCTTCGCCAGCGTCGCCACCGGGGCCAGCCATCATGACAGCACCGCCAGCAGCGGGCTCAATGCCATACTCGTCCTTCAGGATGGTTTTCAGTTCTTGTGCTTCGAGAAGGGTCAGACCAACAATCTCTTCAGCCAGTTTTTTCAGATCAGCCATTTTATGCTTTCCGTTTCCGTTAAGTGTGTTCCAACGTCGGGGTTTCAACCCCAGGACAGTTCAGATGCTTTATGCAGCCTTCTCTTCGATGGTCGAAAGAGTGCTCGCGATGTTTGAAGCAGGCGCGCCAATGGCCCCGGCGATGTTCGAAGCAGGTGCCCCGATGCAACCCACGATGGAAGCGATAAGCTCCTCGCGGCTTGGCATCCCGGCAACCGATTTCACACCGGCTGGATCCAGCGCCGTATCGCCCATTGCACCGCCGAGGACGACAAGTTTGTCATTGCCCTTGGCGTATTTGTCCACGACCTTCGCAGCAGCGACAGGGTCTTCGGAATAGGCGAGTACGGTCATGCCCGAGAGGTATTCAGCGATGCTTGCGCAGGGCTTGCCCTCAAGAGCGATTTTGGCGAGCTTGTTCTTGGCAACGCGCACGGACCCACCCGCTTCACGCATTTGCGCGCGCAGGTCCTGCATTTCAGCAACTGTCATGCCTTCGTAGTGGGCAACCACAACGACGCCAGAGCTTTCAAAGATCTGGCCGAGATCTTCGACCAGCTGTTCTTTTTGTGCTCTATCCACAGTTTCACTCCAAGTTTGGGGTTTCCCCCGGCTCAATTTTGCCCGGCGGCACCGCCGCCCGACAGTCTACAGTCCATGCAAACGGGGCGAGCCAGGTGCGAACGAGGAGAGCCTCGAAAAATCTGGTCTATCCCGTCTCAGGCAGGAATTACTGGCATGTGGCCAACCCACCGTCTCGGACGAATAAAGGCCCGAACGAATCACTCTTCCGGGCCAGGGTTGTTGGTTACTGCCAGATGAGGGGAAAGCCAAGTCCCCATTTCTGGGGTTTGTCAGAGAACCTTTGGAAAATTGACGTCAAAAACATTCAATCAGAAGCTCCTAAAATAAGAAACGGCGGGCTCTCGAGAGCCCGCCGCTTACTCATCTGACTGCGCTTTGCGACTTAAGCGTTGCCTGTCGCAGATGACACGTCAACCGACACGCCAGGGCCCATAGTCGAGCTTACGGCGATCTTTTTCATGTAAGTGCCCTTGGCACCGCTTGGCTTGGCTTTGCCAACGGCGTCGACAAAGGCCAGCATGTTTTCTTCGATCTGCTTGGCAGTGAAAGACGCCTTGCCGATACCGGCGTGCACAACACCGGCTTTCTCGGCCTTGAACTGCACTTGGCCGCCTTTGGCAGCTTCAACAGCTTCCTTGATGTCCATCGTCACCGTGCCAACACGCGGGTTCGGCATCAGGTTACGTGGGCCAAGGACTTTACCCAGACGACCAACGATAGCCATCATGTCGGGTGTGGCGATGCAACGATCAAAATCGATGGTGCCGCCCTGGATAGTTTCCATCAGGTCCTCTGCACCGACGATATCGGCGCCTGCTGCCTTGGCTTCGTCAGCCTTGTCGCCTCGGGCGAAAACGGCGACGCGCACGGTCTTGCCTGTGCCGTGGGGCAGGTTGACCGTACCACGGACCATCTGATCGGCGTGGCGCGGGTCAACACCCAGCGTCATCGCGATTTCAACGGTTTCGTCGAACTTGGCCTTGGCGTTGTCTTTGACCAACGATGCCGCTTCGGCCACCGAAATGTTATGTTTGCCAGCGAATGCTTCACGCGCTGCTGTTGTACGCTTACCAAACTTTGCCATTACTTCACCTCGATGCCCATAGAGCGGGCAGAACCCGCGATGATCAGCATTGCGCCTTCGATAGAGGTCGCATTAAGGTCCTTCATCTTGGCTTCGGCAATTTCGCGAACCTGTTTACCAGTGATCGAACCGGCAGTTGCTTTGCCTGGTGTCTTTGAACCAGATTTCAGCTTGGCCGCTTTCTTGATGTAGTAGGACGCAGGTGGCGTCTTGATCTCCATCGAGAACGACTTGTCCTGATAGTAGGTGATAACGGTCGGGCAAGGCGCGCCGTTTTCCATATCAGCCGTCTTGGCGTTGAACGCCTTACAGAATTCCATGATGTTGATGCCGCGCTGACCCAGCGCAGGACCGACGGGTGGGGACGGGTTCGCAGCCCCTGCAGGAACCTGCAGCTTAAGCGTCCCCATAATCTTCTTGGCCATGTGGCCTCTCCTTTTTTCAGCGATGAGCGATGCTCATCCTACATTGCCCTTACGGGCGGTTATGCCGTGGTTCGGGCCGCAGCCCTCCCACGTCTGAACACGCAAGATTATTGTTTGGAAACCTGCGTGAATTCCAGTTCAACCGGGGTGGCCCGGCCAAAGATCGACACCGTCACCTTCAGGCGCTGGTTATCTTCATCAACTTCCTCAACCATGCCATCGAAATCCTCGAACGGACCGTCGTTGACTTTGACCTTCTCGCCAATCTCGAAGTGGATCAGTGTCCGTGGTGCGTCTTCGCCTTCCTGCACGCGGCCCAGGATTGCCTGCACTTCAGCATCGCGCATCGGCATCGGGCGGCCTTGCGGACCCAGAAATCCGGTAACGCGGTTGATGGAGTTGATCAGGTGATAGCCCTCATCAGACATTTCCATATGCACCAGCACATAGCCGGGCATGAAACGCCGTTCGGCAGTCACCTTCTTGTTGCGACGGATTTCGATCACTTCCTCGGTCGGAACCAACACTTCGTCGATCTGATCGGACAGGCCCTTTTCTTCCGCCTTGGTGCGGATCGCCTCTGCGATTTTCTTCTCGAAATTCGAGAGAACGCTTACCGAATACCACCGTTTGGCCATCTGTCAGAGCACCTTGTCGTCGCGAGGCCTTTGTCGACCCCAATTTCCAATTTTTCTCGGCGAAATCGCCAGTCCCGAAAATAAAAGCGGCGTGCAACTCGATTCGCCGCACGCCATTTTCGGAAGTTGACGGCTCTTACCGCCGCCGCCCGACGTTTTCAAGGGGGCTAAACCGATTTCGCGCGTACGATCTATCCGCCGAAATAGCTGAGAACCGAAGACAGCCCCGTGCGGATCACAAGATCAACCAGCGAGAAAAAGACCGCCGTCAGCGCCGCCATGATGAAGACCATGATCGTCGTCATGATGACTTCGCGGCGTGTCGGCCAAACGACCTTGGAGATTTCGGCGCGAACCTCTTGGATAAACTTGGCAGGGTTGGCGATGGCCATGGAAGACGGTCCTTTGTCAGATCATGTCGCGACATACGGCGACTTCACCTTAATTTCAAGGCTGGTTTGCGCCAGTTTTATCAGGGTTGCAGCAACGTGACCTTTGGAAGTGCCTGAATATCCGCGATCTGCTTGGCATAGACCTCAGCAGCGCGGGCGTGATCCGCCACATTGAAGCCGTCGAACGCCGCATATTCCGGGCCTGTCGGGTACTGGCTGCGCGCAGCCTGGGTCAAGGCGGCGGCATCCTCTGCGCCCTTTCGCGAAAGGATATGATCGACGGCCGCCCGCGAAAACCCTGGGTGAACACGCTCATTGATTGGCGTCACGACATCTGCAGCGTCTGCGCCGACCATGGCCGAACAGATTTGATCGAATAGCGCTTCGTAGTCCTCGTATTGCCAGACGGTGACGCTGCGCACACCTGCTGCCCGGCTGAACCGTTTGACCAATGACAACCAGTTCACGCTAGCCAGCGGGCTCAGTTCCAAAAACTGATCAAAGGTCATCAAACGCCCGCCCAACAGCATCTGACTATAGGCAGACGCCAGAAAGGTAGCAGGGTTCCTGATGCCAAGAAAAACATCAATCTGACACGCGTCCATGGCACGCGCCAGCGCATTCACCCTCGTGGCGGCCTCGGGATAGCGCAGCTTGACAGTTTTCGGGCGCGGACTGTTCAACACGCCGATATAGTTTTCTTCGCTCAGAACCAGCCGCTGCGCGCCCTTTCGCAGCAGCGCAAGCTGATCCTGCGGACTGCGTTGTTGCTTGTGGGGTTTGCCACGCAAGCCGAACAGCCGCTGGATCGAGCGCCCGGGCAGACGAAAATGCGCAGGCCCATAGTAACGCACACCTCGATCGGCCAACGCGGTACAGGCATCGCGTAATGACCACTGCAAATGTGATGTTGCCGTCTTATGAGCGCCCACATGAAAGGCCACGCTAAAATCGTCCGCTGATGTCATGGAAAAGTTGGATCCTCCGACAGGCGGTGATCGGGTCTGGCAGGGGCACCAGGACTTGAACCCGGGACCTACGGTTTTGGAGACCGCCGCTCTACCAACTGAGCTATACCCCTACGACCGGCTGCCGGGGTAGTCCGAAACGAAAGCCGGATCAAGAGGGAAGGTGCGGCAGACTTGTGTTCACGTGCAGAAATGTCGAAACAGGGGATGAACTGACCAGTCAAGGCCCCTGCCCCTCGTGTCCCTACGCAAACGCATCGAAAAATCGGAAACGCTGGCAAACTTACTGGCCGCTGTCGCGGGCCGGTACCTTGGTCGGTGTCAGCGGACCATCACATGGGAAGCGCGCGGTCTTGAGGACCTGAACGCAGCGTTAGCCGAAGGGCCGATACTGCTGGTGATGTGGCACAGCCGTTGTCTGATGGCGGCTGAACACTGGCCGGTGGCCGATGCGCCGCTCTCAAGTCTTTACAACAACTCACCCGTCGGACGATTGGCCGGTGCGTTGCATCGTCGGGTCGGCCTGCACCCAATGGAAATGTCACGCAGATTGTCCAACCGGGCCGCATCCCGCACTGTGCTGAAGCGGGTCAGAGAAAAGGTCAGTATCGGGATGACTGGCGACGGGCCCGTCGGCCCGGCGTTGGAAGTTCAAGGTGCTGTGCTTGAATGGGCGCGTGTCACCGGCTTGCCCCTGTTCTGCTACGCTTTTTCCACCCAGCGTCAGAAACGGATGTCGTCCTGGGATCAAATGCTTGTGCCACGCCCGTACAAAAGCGGAGCCTATGTGTTTCGGCAGTTTCATGAAACAGTGCCGCGCAAGCTTGCCCCGGACGAGTCGGAGTTTTGGCGCGAGGAAATCCGCAAATTCATGGAAACTACAACGGCTGAGGCCGACGCGATGGTCGGCCTGCCCCCCGGCCCCTAGATCAGTGCGATGGCCATAAGCCCCAGACCAACAGCACCTACGGTCCAGATCGCAGAGCGTAGCAGCGGGATGCCCATAAGATAGACAATGTGATAGGCGGCGCGTGCAATCACGAATGTCGCGGCACCCGTCGTCGCCAAGCCTATATCAGCAGTTGGTATCGCAAGAACCAAAGCGCCAAGCCCCAGAAAGACGGGAAAGCTTTCGCGCAGATTGTCCACAGCCCGCTTGGCCCGGCCTTCCAACTTACCAATTTCCGGACGAAGGTCGCGTGGCCCGACATATGATCCCAACCCGATTTGCGGGATCAGGATGGTGCTGGGCGTCACCACAGCCACAAAATAGACGACGATCCCGATCAGTATCCAAAACAGCATTCTCTTCTCCATCTGATATCTTTGGGGTAGCTATGGCCCATAGGGAATGCGGACAATTCCCTTGGAGGGAATAATGACCATAAACAAACCTGCCTTTGGCCAAGTCCTGAGCACGGTGCGCGCGGCACTTGGCCTGTCGCAAATGGCACTGGCCAGTCAGCTGGAATCGACCCAGCGTCACATTTCGTTTCTGGAGACAGGCCGCTCGCGCCCGACGCCGCAGTTTCTGACACGCATATGCACCCAGTTGAACCTTAGCGCCGATCAGCGCTCGAACCTGTTTGCAGCCTCAGGTTATGCCAACCCGTATCAGGTCCGTCGCTTCGATGACGCCGATGTCGGCGCGACGCTGGATATGATCGAACGTCGGGTCCTGGCAAACTGGCCGTTTCCGGCGCTGGTCCTGGATGCAAGCTGGAACATCCTGCGTATGAACGATGCGGCCAAGTTATTCTTCGGCGGTCTGGGCAATGACGATGACAACAGTCCAAGCTTTCTGCGCCAGATCCTGTCGCCGGATTTCATGGCCATCATCGCCAATTGGGAAGAAGTCAGCCCAGTCCTCTATTTCCGGCTTCAGGCTGCTGCCGCCGAAAACCCTGACATCGCCGCGGCCTTTTCGGACGCCAAGTCAAAGGGTCTGTTCGATCATCTGCCCCGGTTGATGATCGAACAGGACCGCGCGCCGGTCTATGTGCCAATTCAGATCAGATTGCCGCAAGGTGGCATCATCAACATGACCTCAATGGTCGGGCATATCGCCTCGGTGCAGGACGCACTGGTGGCCGGATTTGAGGTAGAGTTGATGATTCCGACAGATGATGCGTCAGAGGGAGCCCTTCGCGCGATGCTGGGCGAATAACGCAAAAGGCCGCCCCAATTGGAGCGGCCTTTGTTTGTCTTGGCGTCAGGTGGGGTGGAACCCCATCCTACGGGTTACTCGACGATTTTGGAGACCACGCCGGCGCCGACGGTGCGACCGCCTTCGCGGATGGCGAAGCGCAGGCCGTCTTCCATGGCGATCGGGGCGATCAGTTCAACGTTGAACTTCAGGTTGTCGCCCGGCATCACCATTTCGGTGCCTGCGGGCAGCTCAACAGTGCCGGTCACGTCTGTGGTCCGGAAGTAGAACTGTGGACGGTAGTTGGCAAAGAACGGCGTGTGACGGCCACCCTCTTCCTTGGTCAGGATATAGGCCTCGGCCTCGAACTTGGTGTGCGGCTTGACCGAACCGGGCTTGCACAGCACCTGGCCACGCTCAACACCTTCACGGTCCACACCGCGCAGCAGGGCACCGATGTTGTCGCCGGCTTCACCGCTGTCCAGCAGCTTGCGGAACATTTCAACGCCTGTGCAGGTCGTCTTCTTGGTGTCGCGGATGCCCACGATCTCGATCTCGTCGCCGACATTGATCACGCCACGCTCGACACGACCGGTCACAACTGTACCACGGCCGGAGATCGAGAACACGTCCTC
>NZ_JBKQXO010000031.1:0-30485 GCF_046762885.1 Yoonia sp. SDW83-1 | reverse complement strand
ATCGCCGCCGTCAGCGTCGTCTTGCCGTGGTCAACGTGACCAATCGTGCCAATGTTCACGTGCGGCTTATTCCGTTCAAACTTTGCCTTTGCCATTTTACTAGCGCCCTTAATTCTGAGGGGCCATCACGGCCCGTTCCAACATCGCGGGCGATGTATTTGGAAATGGATAGGAAATCAAGCACCCGCGTTGTCGTGACGAAGCCTTGCAAAACTTTTTTTGTCAGCAATGTCGATTTCGCCAATTCCCGGACGTCTGGTAAGTACAAAGGCAATGACGCCTGACATACTAGCAGGAGATGAAACCATGCAATATATGTGCCTCATTTACTCGACTGAGGGATCCGGCCCCCAGCCCGGCACACCCGAATTCGGGCCATTCATGCAAAGCTATCACGACTTCACAAACGAGATGCGCGAAGGTGGCGCCCTGGTAAGTGGAGAGGCGCTGCAGCCTATCGCAACGGCCACGACGGTGACGGTCCGTGACGGCAAGACGATCACGACCGACGGTCCTTTTGCGGAAACCAAAGAACAGTTGGGCGGATTCTACCTGCTGGAGTGCAAGGACCTTGATGAGGCGATCGCCCATGCTTCCAAAATCCCAACCTCGACTTATGGTCGGATCGAGGTTCGTCCCCTGATCGTCTGGGACGATTGATTGCCGATGCTGCCCCCACACACCCTGCACCAGGCCGTTGAGCGGACGGTGCGGGAAGAGTGGGGGCGCATCCTTGCCGCGCTGGTCAAATCACTTGGCGACATCCAACTGGCAGAGGATTGTTTGCAGGATGCGATTGCCCACGCCATTGAGTTCTGGCCCGAAACTGGCCTGCCACGATCCCCCGCCGCCTGGCTGATCACAACCGCCCGCAGACGCGCCATTGATACGCTGCGCCGAGATGCCCGCTTTGCGCAAAAAGTGCCCGAGCTTTCGCATCTGGCCGATCTGCAAAACGACGGACAAGACGCGGAGGGATCTGAATTGATCCCCGATAAGCGGCTGGAGATGATGTTCACCTGCTGCCATCCGGCTTTGGAACAAAAAACCCAGATCGCCCTGACATTGCGGACTTTAGGTGGCCTCAAAACCGAAGCCATCGCGGCGGCCTTTCTGGACAAGCCAGAGGCGATGGCCCAGCGCCTTGTCCGGGCCAAACATAAAATTGCTGCGGCACGTATTCCCTACGAAATCCCGGAACGTGAGATGCTGCCCGACCGTCTGGCGGGCGTTCTGGCCGTCATCTATCTGATCTTCAATGCGGGCTACACCGACGCCAGTGCGACGCAACGCAGCCTGAGTGATGAAGCGATCCGGCTGGCCCGTATCGTCCATCACCTGATGCCGGACGATGCCGAGGTTGCGGGACTGCTGGCACTGATGTTGCTGCACGATGCCCGCCGCCCGGCACGCATTGATGCACAAGGGCAGATGGTCGCCCTGGAGGATCAGAACCGCAACCGCTGGGATCGGGGCAAGATCGCGCAAGGTGATCGGTTATTGCGGGATACATTGCCGCGCGGACAGGTTGGCCCCTATCAGTTGCAGGCCGCCATCAGTGCGCTGCATGCTCAAAGCCCATCCTGGGACCAGACCGATTGGCCGCAGATCGCCGCGCTCTATGAACTGCTTTATCAGGTGCAGCCATCACCGGTTGTACGGATCAACCAAGCCATGGCGGTCTCCTACACACGCTCGGTCACGGACGCTCTAGCCCTCTTGGGCAGTGTCGCTGACGATCCCCAACTATTGACCTATCAACCCTTTCATGTCGCCTATGCAGACCTGCTGCGACGATCAGGTAACATCGCCGCAGCAAGAGAGAGCCTGGACCGCGCCGTCAGTTTGACCGAACACGACACGGAACGCAGCTTCCTGCAGCGAAAACGCGATAATCTGTCCACATAGACCCGCTTTGGGCTAACCTGCAGGCGCATTGAACAAGGAGATTGCGATGAAACTCGGTGCATTTTCGATCAGTCTGAACGTGAAAGATATTGCCGCGTCAAAAGACTTCTACGGGAAGCTCGGCTTTGAAGCCTTTGGGGGCGATGAAGAACAGGGCTGGCTTATGTTGCGCAATGGCGAGACGGTGATCGGCCTGTTTGGTGGCTTTCTCAAAGCCAATACGCTCACGTTCAATCCGGGCTGGGATCAGAACGCCCAGAATGTCGATGATTTCGAAGACGTGCGCGACATCCAGAAAAAGCTCAAGGCGCAGGGGGTCGAATTCTTCAGTGAGGCTGATGAAAGCACCACAGGTCCCGCCAGCTTTGTGGTGATGGACCCGGACGGCAACCCGATCCTTGTGGATCAGCACCGATAGCATTCGGCGCAATTCGGCCAACAGTCATTTCTTGCCGAGGGTCACACGGCATGGCGGCTGATCATTGCTGGAAACAATAATCCAACTCTGCGCGGATTGAACACGCAAACCGCAGGCTCTTAGGGTCCGGCTTGCGACTCATCGAGGAATGGATGCGTCGCTTGCGGCCCTTTCCCAACAAACCAAGGGCTTTTCACCGGTCAGACACATGTCTGACCGAACCACTCACTGCGTTCAAACGCAATCGGGAGACCCCGAGGCAGAAAAGGACAAGACATGAGCCAAGCAAGTGAAGTCGAACTGTTGATGCTGGAACTGATCAACGAAGAACGCACCTCGCGCGGACTTGATCCGCTATCCATAAATAATGCGCTGAACGACGCCAGCGAGGATCACAGCCAATGGATGCTGGACACGGACACGTTTTCGCATGCGGGTGCGGGCGGCTCGACCGCGACACAGCGGATTGATGCGAGCGATTATGAGCTTGAGGGAAGTTGGCGCACCGCCGAAAACATCGGCTGGCAAAGCGAACGTGGCGAACCGGGCATTGCCGATGATGTGCGCAGTATTCATGAGAGGTTGATGAACAGCGACGGGCACCGCGCCAATATCCTGAACCCTGATTTACGGGATATCGGTATTGGCATCGAAACCGGTGATTTTAGCGGATATGATGCCGTGATGGTGACCCAGAACTTCGGCCGCACAGACGCGATCAGCGATGAACCCCCGCAAGATCAGGCACCGCTACCGCCTGTGGCAGATGTCGATGACACGCCCGATCCGATCCTGACGCAGGCTCCCGACCCTGATGCCCCACCATCGGACGTGCCGGATAGCGACACGCCAGCGCCTGAAGAAGAACCTGATGTCGCCGAAACACCAACTGAAACGGATGATGATCCAACTGATGATGAAGCGGACCATACGTCAGCGCCTGATGGTGACAACATGTCTGATGAGTGCCCGAATGATGATGACGAAGACACCGATGACGCCATCACTATCAACACGCAAACGGTGACGAACACAGTGACCACGAGCACCATCGCGCAGGACGGTCGGGACCCCATCACGGTCATGACCGAAGAAACGGTCGCATCCGATATGGCATCGCAATCGGATGATTTCTTTGACTTCTGCGACTTTGATGGTGACGATTTCTCAGACGATGTGGTGACGATGACCGGCTTTGCAGGCACGATCACCACTAATGACGGCACGTTCGAAACCGATGATCAGGCAGAGTTCGACATAATGCTCGCCGACTTGTTGGAGTCTTTGGGCGGCTTCACCTGTGGCGTCGATATGGAGTTTGCCTAAGGACTTTTAGTAGGTGGCGGGCCGCATGGGCCCGCCACCTCATGAACCTAGCCGACCGGTGCGTTATCGGCACGCTTGATGGCGATTATAGTGGATCGGGGCAGCACGCCTTCGCCATCGGGGAACGGTGCATCCGGATGCTGAATGCCCACGAACATGGTCCGGCGATCGGCGGACCATGTCAGACCGGTCACTTCGGACCCCTGAGGACCCGTCAGGAACCGTTCGATCTGACCGGTAGCAGGATCACCTGCCAGCATCTGGTTGTTGCCCATACCGGCAAAGCCATCTGCGTTGCTGTCATTACCATCTGTCTGAATCCAGAGCAGGCCAGTGCTGTCAAACATCATCCCATCGGGCGAGTTGAACAGATTGCCTTCGTTGATATTGGGCGAACCGCCGTACTTGTCGTCATGGACGGTAGGATTGCCAGCCATGACATAAAGGTCCCAGGTGAAGGTATCGCTGCCATGGTCATCATTGCTGGGATACCAGCGCACGATCTGACCATAATTGTTTTCGGCGCGTGGGTTGGGCCCGTTCACTGGTGTCGGATCACCGCCCGCGTTTGATTTGACGCCCCGGTTACGATTGTTGGTCAGACAGCAGTAGCCCTCTGCGGCAACAGGGTTCACCGCCACCCATTCCGGACGATCCATCGTGGTCGCACCCACCTTCGATGCCGCTACGCGGGAAAAGATAGCAATTTCAGCTTCGTCCATGCCAGTCGCCTCGGGTGTCAGGGCAACCCATTTGCCTGTTAGATCATTGTCGAACTTGGCAACGTAAAGCTGGCCATCATCCAAAAGCTCTGATGTCGGACCACCGGGTGTATAGACGCCATTAGAGACGTATTTATACATGAACTCGCCGCGCTCATCGTCACCCATATAGACGACCACACGTCCATCAGGCGCGATAACGGTCGCGGCATTCTCATGCTTGAAGCGACCAAGCGCGGTGTGTTTGATTGGTGTCGAATTGGGATCGCTTGGATCGATCTCAACGATGTAACCAAAGCGACGCGGCTCGTTCGGGTTTTGGCTGATATCAAAACGCTCATCATATTTCTCGTAGGCATAGCGCCCTTCGAGACCAATACCGTAGCGGGCATAATCCTCCGGCCGTTCAAATTCGGGATCGGTCGAGCCGAAGTAGCCGTTGAAGTTTTCCTCGCAGGTCAGATAGGTGCCCCACGGCGTCTTGCCTGCCCCGCAATTATTCATCGTGCCCAGCGCTGTGGTCCCCGCCGGATCGGCGGCAGTTTGTACCAACGGATGACCAGCAGCAGGTCCAGCCAGCGTCATTGGTGTGTTATGAGTGATCCGGCGGTTCAGGTCACTGTCGACAACGATGTCCCAGCCATCCGGTCCTTCAGCCACCTCCATCACGGTGACGCCCTGCATGTTCTGTAGGGTCAGTACGTCATCAGCGCTTGTTGGAACGCCATCGACATTCTGTGGCAGATTGATCTTGGTATTCACATATTCATGGTTCACCGCGATGACCTGACGACCGCCGACAACAAACGCCTCCATCCCGTCAGTGTTTTCGCCGAACACACGATCAGAGCTTGCGACGCCAACGGCATTCTGCGGATCAAATGGCTCTGCATCCGAAAACAGCGGCTGACCCCATTTTGCGACGGATTGCCATGAATAACCCTCCGGCACATGGACCGTCCCATCGGTGGCAATCGGGATCGGCGTAAATCCAAAACGGCTGACTGTCTGAGCGTCTACGGATGTGCCGTAAAGCAGACCGGATCCCATCACGGCAGCGCCAGACCCGTAGGCAACAACCCCTCGCAAGAAACCCCGCCGCGAAATTGCGGCTTCAACCACCTCATCAAAGTCAGTTGTTGCGGCGGCAGGTCTTTGCAGTTCATCCCACTCGTCCCAAGAGAGATCGTAAGTATCGTTATCTTTCATCATACTAGCCCCTAGCTGGCGTTAAAATCAGCGCGACCCTAGCGACGGTTCTTTGCAGGTTTGTGACACTTGCAGTGATGCGTCATTCTTTCTGCGCAGGACGGCAAAGCAGCTTTGCCGTCCACCATATCTCAGGTCGCAGGGCGGCCCTGAAACCACCCCAGCCTGCGGAAAATCAGCCAATCCAAAACCAGGGCCACGATCAATGACGCGCCCACAAGTGGCAGCAGAATACCCAGCCCGATCACAAGAACGATTACCCCCGCCCCCAATGACGCCTCCGGTGCCGCAGGAACCCCAAGGGACCCCGCAGGCCGTCGCATCCACCACGCCACAAAACCAGATACCGACAGAACAACAGCTAAAACCGCAGCAAGGGTATTCTGCGCGAGATTGCGCCATCCGTAAAGCGCACCTTGGTGCAATGACATCACTTGTGGACCTATGCACGCGAGCGCGTCGTTTTTTGCAGGTCGTGCGGTTTCAGAACGGCACTGACAAATCAGTCAACAATTGGTTCGGAATTGCCCGGTCATTTATGTGAACCGGTTATTCTTGGGAAAGCCGTAGGGCGGCCTTTTCCCGACCCCGGCCCGCGCGCCTTTCCAGTCAGTCATGTCTGGCTCGGTGCGGGTCTTGCCGCCGCCCATGGGCCATGACAGACCATTGTCCCAGTTGAACGTTGTCAAATCCGACAAACCACCATCGAGTTCAAGCATACCCTGCCGCCCGGTGGCTTTCTTGTATTTCTGGATCCGCACGCCTTTGCCTCGGTTCATCTCGGGCAATTCTTCGACAGGGAAGACAAGGAACTTGGCGTTCTCTGACACAACGGCGATATGATCGCCAGCAATCCGACGGCATACCTTGGCGACCGTATCTTTGACGTTCAGCACCTGCTTGCCCGCACGGGTCTGGGCCACGACCTCTTCTTCCGGGACAACAAAGCCGTTGCCTTCGGCAGAAGCGACGATCAGCTTTTCGCCCGGCTTGTGGATCAGGAAATCGATGATTTCGACGTCGTTCGGCAAGTCGATCATCAGGCGCAGCGGTTCGCCCATGCCCCGCCCGCCGGGCAGGGTCGCGGCGGAGACGGTGTAGAAGCGCCCGTTGGCCCCAAAGACCAGCAGCTTGTCGGTGGTCTCCGCATGGAAGATGAAGCGGGGGGCGTCGCCATCCTTGAACTTCAACTCGCGGGTCAGATCGATATGGCCGGTCATGGCGCGGACCCAGCCCATCTGCGAACAGACCACGGTGATCGGTTCGCGGTCGATCATGGCTTCCAGCGGGACCTCGACCACCTCGGCGGCTTCGGCGAATTGGGTCCGGCGCGCCCCACCTTCGCTGGTTTTGCCGAAAAGCTTGCGTGTTTCGCGCAACTGTTCCGCGATCTTGGCCCATTGCAGATCGTCGCTTTCCAGCAGGTCCTCAATCTCGGCGCGCTCTTTCATCAAAGCATCACGCTCGGCGATCAGTTCCAGCTCTTCCAGGCGGCGCAGGCTGCGCAGGCGCATGTTCAGAATCGCTTCGGCCTGCACCTCTGACAGCGACACTTCGGGATCGTCATCGACGGGCGAGACGTAGTCTTTTTCAGACGTCGCGCGCACATGGTCCTTGGCCCAGTCCTCGACCATCAGCGCCTGTTTCGGGTCGTCGTCATAGCGGATGATGTCGATGACCCGATCCAGATGCAGGAAGGCGATGATGAAGCCTTCCAAAACCTCAAGCCGGTGGTCGATCTTTTCGAGCCTGTACTTGCTGCGCCGGATCAGGACATCGCGACGGTGATCAAGGAACGCGCGCAATACTTCCTTGAGCGAACAGACCTTGGGGGTCAGCCCGTCGATCAGCACGTTCATGTTCAGGCTGAACCGCGTTTCCAGATCGGAGTTGCGGAAGAGCATACCCATCATGACTTCTGGGTCGACGGTCTTCGCGCGGGGTTCGAGGATCACGCGGATGTCTTCAGCAGATTCGTCGCGCACATCGGCGAGCAGAGGGACCTTCTTGGTCTGGATCACCTCGGCCAGTTTCTCGATCAGCTTGGATTTCTGGACCTGATAAGGGATTTCAGTGACGACGATCTGCCATTGGCCACGGCCCAGATCCTCGACCCCCCACTTGGCGCGCAGCCGGAACGCCCCGCGTCCGGTGCGGTAAGCCTCGGCGATATTTTCAGATGGTTCGACGATCACGCCGCCGGTGGGAAAATCAGGGCCGGGGATATATTCCAGAAGCGTATCATCGCGCGCATTCGGTGCCTTGATCAGATGCAGGCAGGCATCGATCAATTCGTGCAGGTTATGTGGCGGGATGTTGGTCGCCATCCCCACAGCAATCCCGCTGGAGCCGTTCGCGAGCAGGTTCGGGAAGGTAGCAGGCAGAACGGAGGGTTCGGTCAGGCGGCCATCGTAATTGTCGCGGAAATCGACCGCATCTTCGGACAGCCCTTCGAGCAGCGCCTCTGCGGCGGCGGTCATCCGTGCCTCGGTGTAGCGTGAAGCGGCGGGGTTATCGCCGTCGATATTGCCAAAGTTCCCCTGCCCATCGACAAGCGGGTAGCGCACGTTGAAATCCTGCGCGAGGCGCGCCATCGCGTCATAGATCGCAGCGTCGCCATGCGGGTGGAAATCACCCATCGTGTCGCCACTGATCTTGGCGGATTTCAGGAAGCCGCCCGTCGGTGACAGCCGCAGACGCGACATGGCGTAAAGGATGCGCCGGTGCACCGGCTTCAGCCCGTCGCGCGCGTCAGGCAGCGCGCGGTGCATGATCGTGGAGAGCGCATAGGTCAGGTAGCGGTCGCCAATGGCGCGCCGCAGCGTTTCGGTGATGTCGTTGGGGCCCAGTTCGGGCTCACTGCTCGTGTCGCTCATTTG
Source organism: Yoonia sp. SDW83-1 (assembly GCF_046762885.1). Taxonomy (NCBI): domain Bacteria; kingdom Pseudomonadati; phylum Pseudomonadota; class Alphaproteobacteria; order Rhodobacterales; family Paracoccaceae; genus Yoonia; species Yoonia sp. SDW83-1. Next base: position 22,023 of record NZ_JBKQXO010000031.1, on the reverse strand, counting down.
GTTGGTTTAGCGAGGGGATATGTGGCCGTAAAGCAGCTTTGGAACCAAATTGGTGATGCTGCGTTGTAGGTGCAGACGCGGAAACGTGATAATATCGATTCTTAACAACGAGTTGGGGACACTGCCATGTCCAAGTTTATCATTACGACCTGCCTGCTGCTGTTCTGGGCGTTTTACGAAATGTCCGGCGGTGCCGATTTTGAGCCGCTTGAACGCAAGGTGGTTGCAAAGGCCCCGGTGACCGATTTGCCGGAACCGACGGTTGTGGTTGCCCAAGCGCCAAGGCCAGCGCCGATCGCCGCGCCAGTGGCGGAAATCACCACGGCATCCTATACGCCCGAACTGGTGATCATTCCCGCGCCGGAACCAGTCGTTGAAGACGTCACACTTGCGTCGGCTGAAACGACAGTGGTTGAAGATCCCCTGATTATTCACCAAGTCGCAGGCGAGTGGGTAAACATGCGTGATGGGCCCAGTACATCGTTTTCTGTGCTTGATACTCTGCCCCGTGGCACCAAGGCCGAAATCCTTGAAGTCAACGGCGACGGCTGGGCGCAAATCCGCCTGATTGACAGCGGAAAGACCGGATGGATGGCCGAACGGCTGCTGTCGGCAGGCTAACGCTGGCTTGTCAGCCGATGCCGTGCCGGGCACAAAGCTGGCATGACACAGAAAACAATCCTGATTACCGGTTCATCGTCCGGCATTGGTCTTGATGCCGCACGCAGTCTGCGTGATGCGGGCTGGCGTGTTTTTGCAAGTTGTCGCCAAGCTGAGGATTGCGAGAAGCTGAAGGCCGAAGGATTTGAAAGCCCGCTGATCGACTACACCGAACCCGACAGTATCGTGAATGGTCTGGCCGAAACGCTGGAGGCGACCGGCGGGACTCTGGATGCGCTTTATAATAATGGGGCCTATGCCTGTCCCGGCGCGATTGAAGATCTGCCTGTTGCCGGGTTGCGCGCCATTTTCGAAGCCAATCTGTTTGGCTGGCACGAGTTAACCCGGCTAGTCATTCCGGTGATGCGAGCGCAGGGGCATGGTCGAATTATCAATTGTTCTTCGGTACTTGGCCTGGTCGGGATCAAGTGGCGGGGCGCCTATGTCGCAACCAAATTCGCGCTGGAGGGCCTGACCGATGTGTTGCGGATCGAGATGAGCAATACGCCGATCAAGGTAATCCTTATTGAGCCGGGGCCAGTGACGTCAAAAATTCGCGAGAATGCGATCCCGCATTTCGAGAAATGGATCGATTGGGAAAACTCGGCACGGGTCCACGAATACAAGGATGTGCTGGCACGTCTTTATACGAAGAGCGAGCCGGACAAGTTTGAATTGCCGCCCTCTGCCGTGACGAAAAAACTGCTGCACGCGCTGACATCGCCACGGCCAAAGGCGCGATACTACGTGACAACGCCCACCTATCTGATGGGCTTTCTGCGGCGCATTCTGCCGACGCGCCTGCTGGATGCGGTGATTTTGAAGGGCTGAGGGTTTCCTTCGCCCGTGGGCCTGCTACATCGCGAGGGACAATGTTGAGGGGACCTGACCATGGCTGACGATCCGCTGTTCTGGCTTGTTGCCGCTGCTGTACTGATCGTGCTGTTCATCCTGCTTTTGGGGATTGGCGGTTTCGGGCGCGGCGGTGATTTCAATAAGAAATACGCCAACAAGATCATGCGCTGGCGGATCGGGGCGCAGTTTGTCGCGGTGCTGCTGATACTGTTGTTTGTTTATTTGCGAAGAGGCGCCTAAGCCGATGGTTGTGCTGAATAAAATCTATACCAAGACAGGTGATGCCGGTGAAACCGCGCTGGGCAATGGCAGCCGGGTGGCGAAGCATTCGATGCGTGTCACCTCATACGGCACCGTCGATGAGACCAACGCAACGGTCGGTCTGGCGCGCCTGCATGCGACGGGCGAGATGGATACGCAACTGGCGATGATCCAGAATGATCTGTTCGATCTGGGCGCTGATCTGTGCCGTCCTGATATGGAAAAGGATGGCGAGGCGGAGTACCCGCCATTGCGGATGTCCGATGCACAGGTGGAGCGGCTTGAGGCCGAAATCGACGCGATGACCAAAAAGGTTGAGCCGTTGCGGAGCTTTGTCTTGCCGGGTGGAGCGGCGATGGCCGCGCATCTGCATTTGTGCCGGACCGTGTCGCGCCGGGCTGAGCGGCTGACGGTCGAACTGGCCACAATGGAATCGGTGAACCCGGCGGCGGTAAAATACCTGAACCGGCTGTCGGACTGGTTTTTCCAGGCGTCCCGCATTGCCAATGACGACGGCAAGAATGACGTGCTGTGGATTCCGGGGGCGAACCGCTGAAAACCGCCACAAAGGGTGTTGCGTGCCCCCCCACCGTACGGTGGTTTTGGCCCAAACGCGCGAATCATAGGTTAATCCCTTAATTCACAGGCAAATGTGCTGTCGGCGATGCGTCGGATTTACGTCGGCAAAGCGTCGGACATTTTGGCGGCAATTAGTGGGATTAATCGCGCGTACGGTGGGTTTCACGTCGCCCTGACGAATTGACCGGTTCAGACACGGCCGATAGGCTGCGGCGATGGCAAAGGATTATTCCCTGACCGGCGAGACGGGACGCGCCGCAGCGGCGCAAGGGATCGCGAACCCAAAATGGTTTCGGCCTGACGTCGACCCGCAGGCCATTCGCAAGCTGATGGAGAAATCAGACGCCATCGCCTCGCGCGACACCCTCATCTGGATTGGTGCGATGATCATGTCAGCCGTCATCGCAATCATGTTGTGGCCGTCATGGTGGTCGGCCCCTTTCTGGCTGATCTACGGCGTTCTTTATGGGTCAGCATCGGATTCGCGCTGGCATGAATGCGGGCACAAGACCGCGTTCAAGACTGCCTGGATGAACGAGGTCGTCTATCAGATCGCGAGCTTCATGCTGATGCGGAACCCGGTTGTCTGGCGTGCGAGCCATGTGCGCCATCATACCGATACGATTATCGTGGGCCGCGATCCTGAGATCGTGGCCATGCGCCCGCCCGATCTGCGCCGCATCCTGCTGAACCTGTTCGGGATCGTAGATGTTTATGTGCTGGTCCGGCGGATGATGCTGCATGCCAGCGGGCGCATCCACCCTGACGAGGCGATGTATGTGCGCGATGCCGACCGCCCCCGTGTCTTTCGCGTCGCCCGTATCTGGCTGGTGATTTATGGCTGCGTGATTGGTCTGGCGATCTGGATGGGGTCTGTGTTGCCGCTGATGTTGGTTGGTCTGCCCCGGCTTTACGGGGCGTGGCATCATGTGATGACCGGGGTGCTGCAGCATCTGGGGCTGGCCGAGAATGTGTCGGACCACAGGCTGAATACCCGCACCGTGCTGATGAACCCGGTCAGCCGCTTTATCTATCTGAACATGAACTACCATCTGGAACATCACATGTTCACGATGGTCCCCTATTATCATCTGCCGCGTCTGCATGAGTTGATCAGACACGACCTGCCCGCGCCGGCGCCGTCGATCATTGCGGCATTTCGGCGTTTGATCCCGGTGCTGGTACGGCAACTAAAATACGAAGATGCGGTGATCATCCCCGATCTACCGCCCGGCGCGACCCCCTTTCGGGCAGAGGTGGAGCGGCTGCGCCCTCACGCGATCTGATGACTAGCGTGATGTTCATAGAGATGACGCCCCGCGAATGACGTATCTGGCGCAGGGTCGCGATTGACGCGCACGTCAAGAACGTGGCGTCCGCGACCGCTCCCGCGTCGATTTTGCACTGTTTTTGCCCGGCTACGCACGATAACAACGCAGCGAGAACGCAAAATGTCAGATTCTTTGGGAGAGAAACGCAGATGAAGGTCCTTGTACCCGTCAAGCGCGTGATCGACTACAACGTGAAAGTCCGTGTCAAAGCGGATGGTTCCGGTGTCGATCTTGCCAACGTCAAAATGTCCATGAACCCGTTCGACGAAATTGCCGTCGAAGAGGCCATTCGCCTGCGCGAAGCCGGCAAGGTCGAGGAGGTCGTGGCGGTATCCATTGGCGTCAAGCAGGCGCAGGAAACACTGCGCACGGCATTGGCGATGGGCGCGGACCGCGCCATTCTGGTTGTGGCCACCGATGATGTGCACACGGATATCGAGCCTTTGGCGGTTGCCAAGATCCTTGCCGCCATCGTCAAGGAAGAAGATCCCGGTCTGGTGCTATGCGGTAAGCAGGCCATCGATAATGATATGAATGCCACCGGTCAGATGCTGTCGGCCCTGCTGGGTTGGTCCCAGGCGACCTTTGCGTCCGAGGTGAACCTGGATGGCGACAGCGCCGTTGTCACCCGCGAGGTTGATGGCGGTTTGCAGACCATCAAGGTGAAGATGCCGACCATTGTGACGGTTGATCTGCGCCTGAACGAGCCGCGTTATGCGTCGCTGCCCAACATCATGAAGGCCAAGAAAAAGCCGCTGGATGAAAAGACACCGGCCGATTGCGGCGTTGATGTTGCCCCGCGCCTGACCATTGTCAGCACGACCGAACCAGAGGCCCGCAAGGCCGGTATCATGGTCGGGTCTGTTGATGAGCTTGTCGAGAAACTCAAAGAAGTGGGGGCTGTGTAATGGCTGTTCTTCTGATTGGTGAAGTCACTGACGGCGCTTTGGCCGTTGATGCAACCGCAAAAGCCGTGACTGCGGCGCAAGCCTTGGGTGATGTGACCGTGCTGTGTGCCGGTGCGTCTGCCAAGGCTGCCGCTGACGAGGCCGCCAAGATTGACGGTGTGTCCAAGGTGCTGTGCGCCGAGGATGCGGCACTGGGTCACCGTCTGGCCGAACCCACCGCAGATCTGATCGTGTCGCTCGCGGGCGATTATTCCCATATCGCCGCCCCCGGCACGACCGACGCCAAGAACGTGATGCCCCGTGTGGCAGCGTTGCTGGATGCGATGGTGATTTCCGAAGTGACCGGCATCGTGGATGCCGACACATTCGAGCGCCCGATCTATGCCGGTAACGCGATCCAGACCGTGAAATCGTCGGATGAAAAGAAGGTCATGACGATCAGGACCGCCGGTTTTGATGCCGCTGGCATGGGTGGATCGGCTGCCGTTGAAAGCATCGGTGCTGCCGGCAACCCCGGCCTGTCCGAATGGGTCGAAGATAAGGTTGCCGCAAGCGACCGGCCAGAGCTGACATCGGCTGGTGTCGTGGTTTCTGGTGGTCGTGGTGTCGGGTCTGAAGATGACTTTGCCCTGATCGAAAAGCTGGCTGACAAGCTGGGCGCGGCTGTGGGTGCATCCCGTGCTGCCGTCGACAGCGGCTATGCCCCCAATGACTGGCAGGTTGGTCAAACCGGTAAGGTGGTCGCCCCCGATCTTTATGTCGCTGTCGGTATTTCCGGTGCGATCCAGCACCTTGCGGGGATGAAGGACAGCAAGATCATCGTGGCCATCAACAAGGATGAGGAAGCCCCGATCTTCCAGGTGGCTGACTATGGTCTGGTGGCTGATCTGTTTGATGCCGTGCCGGAACTGACTGAAAAGCTCTGACCCGGTTTAACTTGTCATCTGATTGGCCCCCGCTCAATGGTGGGGGCCTTTTTTGTTAAGGGTGTCGGGTGCATGTGCTACAACTGCTCAATGCGTCCGCCAACGCTTGCCCCTGATCCAATCATCCCGCGCTGGACTGTAGGCGCTGATGTCAGCAATGAGCCCAACATGCCGTCAGGCGAATTTGAACGAAAGTAAGACCAATGATGAAGCGCCTTTGCAGTATTAGCCTCGTTCTTGCAATCGCAGGATGCTCAGTGGCGGAGCGGATAGAACCTGTCATCCCGGTGAGTGAAGAGCCAACTGCCGTTGAGACCGCCGTTGGTGTGGGGGTGACCGCGGTACTGGTGTCAGCCGCCGTTTTGTTGCTTTCGCTCGCCGCTGTCGTCAATGAGGCGGCCGAGTAAGAAGGACACTCCCGGTCGCTGCGTCTTGCCGCCGCTAAACAATACGGAGTTTGCCGGTTATTCCGGCTGTGCCGGGCGCGCGGTGTCCCGGGTGGCCAGATCAGTAGGGCCCTGAACGATCATCGCGCTTGTATGGCATTTTACGGAGCGTAGAGATGTTCGCGCAAGGCCGGGATGACGAACGCGCTGGCCTCGGAGTGGCAGGCAGGCCCGAGCATTTCGGAGGCAGCCGCACTTTGTGATGACGGGAATTGCATGCCAGCCGTGCCCTTGGCCAAAGCCCCGTCGGAAGGGTTGACCACCACGATGTCCTGCACCATCGGCCGCAGTTCTTCCAACATGGATCTGGTGATGAAAAGCGGGTCAGCCTGTAGCTGATCCTCGCGTTCTGACCAATGCTTGTCGCTCAACTCTTCTTCGGAGAACCACAGAAGCATGCTGCGTGGGCCGATCTGATGCAGCATGTTTTTCATCCGTGCGGTCCACGCCTCGCGCAGTTCGCCCACGACGATGTCGAACCGGTCTGGTGATTTGCTGTAGAGCGCGCCCAACATGTGCCGGATGAACGAAAATTCGGAGAAATCGACATCGTCATAAATCGCTTCGAGCACGGTGGAGGCCCGCAGGAAGCGGTCATTGCGTCGCGGATGGACCGAATAGAACCGGTTGGACAGGAAGTTGGCCCCCATGACCTGCACCACGGTCATATCCGCCCCATTGCAGATTTCCATGATGGTTGGATCGTTGACGAAGGCATCGATCCCACCGTTCACGCAACCGAGGTTGACGCAGGTTTGCCGCATCACCCGTTCGACCAGCGTCGGGAACGGTTTGGGAATGAACTTGCCGTATGTCTCTGTCCCGCCGATGAACGCGATGTAAGGATGGTCCAACCGTCGGCGTGGCCCACGGAACAGCATCCGCGAATTGCCATAGCGGCATGGCGCATATGACAGTTCTTCGTGTTCGATAACCTCTTGCTTCATGGTTCCCACCTTTTGTGCTTCACCCTTGATGCAGATTCGCCGAAATCACTTGCAAATTCGCTAATGCGCAAATTTGACCCAAATTTTCGCGACTGCGCCGCCTTGAAGCATCCCCCACCCCGGGCCTATGGTGCGAGCGAACCAGTCAGGGGAAGATCATGACAATCGAACGTGTAGGCATCGTTGGCGCGGGCCAGATGGGAAATGGCATTGCCCATGTTTTTGCACTGGCCGGGTATGAAGTGCTGATGACCGATATCAGCGAGGACGCGCTGAACGCAGCGATGGCCCTGATCGACCGCAATCTCGAACGGCAGGTAGGGCGCGATCTGATCACCGCTGACGCCAAGGCAGAGGCGCTGGCACGCATCGGAACCACCGCGACGCTGACGGATCTGGGCCAGACTGACCTGATCATCGAGGCAGCGACCGAGCGCGAAACGATCAAGACTGCCATTTTCGAGGATCTGGTTCCGCATCTGAAGCCTGATACGATCCTGACATCGAACACGTCGTCCATTTCCATCACCCGGCTTGCATCGCGTACGGACCGGCCCGAGAAATTCATGGGGTTTCATTTCATGAACCCGGTGCCGATCATGCAACTGGTCGAACTGATCCGGGGCATTGCGACGGATGAAGAGACGTTCAAGGCGTGCCACGCTGTCGTTGAACGGCTTGGAAAAACATCAGCCACCGCAGAGGATTTCCCCGCCTTTATCGTCAACCGTATCCTGATGCCGATGATCAATGAGGCGATTTATACGCTGTATGAAGGGGTCGGTTCCGTGCAGTCCATCGACACGTCGCTGAAGCTGGGGGCGAACCACCCGATGGGGCCGCTGGAGCTGGCCGATTTCATCGGGTTGGACACCTGCCTTGCGATCATGAACGTGCTGCACGACGGGCTGGCCGATACCAAATACCGCCCCTGCCCTTTGCTGACAAAATATGTCGAGGCCGGGTGGTTGGGCCGGAAATCAAAGCGCGGGTTTTATGACTACAGGGGCGAAACGCCAGTGCCGACGCGGTAGATTATGGCCACTACCGCGCCGCCAGTGGTTTACGGCCGCTTGCCGTAGACATATCCGCCAAGGTCTGTGTCGCTGAAACCCGCCGCAACCTCATCCGCGTTGCTGCCGTAAATGCCGCCATCGAGGTCGAAATCTGTTCCGTCGAAATCAACATTGCCGGAGACAGTGCCGTTGTTGTCCACAATGCCATAGACCGTGAGGCGAGTATCGTCCGACGTGCCGATCAATGTGTTGTTGAAAACGGCGTATTGCAGGTCCAGCGCACCATGACCGGCAATCGCATTGTCAGCAGCCACAGTATAGTGCCCCTGATAAGTGACGTTGCCGGTTGGTATGACTTCGGTTGTACCGTCGATGATCGAAAATGCGTCACGAAGGCCATCAGTGCCGCCAGCGGCTGCGACGATGACATCATCGCCAGTAAACAAAACAGCTGTGAGTCCGTAGCTTCCCGTCAAAAGCAGTTCTTCCCCGGCGACATTTCCGGGGGTGGGAATGTCCAGATTATCAAGAAAATCGCCGTCGGAAAGACGGTAGCCGTTCCCGGTACTGTAGGGGGTGATTTGCCCGCCGCTCACCGCGATCTCGACCGAGCGGCTGATTGCAGAGGGATCACTATCTGAGCTGCCGCCGGCGCAAGCTGAAAGCATGGGCAGTATGGCAAGGAGTATGAGTTTTTTCATTGCTGTTTCGTCTCTTTGGCTGGTTTCGGCGCGACTGCCTGCTTCACAATTGGTGGCAGCGTTCAATACACCCTCCATGTCCAATTTGCGGCGGGTTTTAGACGATTTTAAAATAGTTTGGAGGCGATGATGCCGGGGGCTGTTGCCCGCTAGATTTCTTTCAGCCCCAGTGTCTGTTCACGCAGCCAGGCCATGAAGGCACGGGGTTCTTTGATGCGGGCGGTGACTTCGGCTTCGGCGACAGGTTTGCCGATAACCGGCTTTTGCGCCTTGCCGCAGGCATGCACGATCTCGTGCAGCAGCAGGCTTTGCCGCAGGGTGGCAGAGATTTTGTTGGCGATCTGATACCAGCGCGAATTTGCGCCGGGGAAGTAGCATGGCACGACCGTCGCCCCTGATGTGCGGATCATCTTGGCGGTAAAGACGTTCCACTCCGCCTCTCGTGCCGGACCAAACATGGTGTCGGATGACGCCACAACACCCGAGGGAAACAGGGCCACCAGCCCGCCATTGTCCAGATGTTCCATCGTGGCGCGCCGCATCTCGACCATTTTCTTTTGGGCGTCCGGCTCGTGTGGGAATGGGACCGGGATCATGAAATCCGCGGCCTCTTTGTCGATCCCGGTCAGGATCGACCGGGTCAGGATCCGGTAATCAGTGCGCACCCGGCCAATCATGTCGGCCAGGATCATGCCGTCGACCATGCCGTGGGGGTGGTTGGCCACGAACACCACCGGTCCGGTTTTGGGGATGTTGTTCAACTGTTCCTGCGGCGTCAGCAGGTCAATTTCCATGACATCAAGGGCGGCGCGCCAGAACGCCTGCCCGTGGAATTTGCCCAGCCGCTCGAACTTGCGGATCATCCGCACGATCTGCAGCTTGCCCGTACACCATTCGATAGACCGGATGATGTTGCGTTTCATCGGGCTGTCGAACGTGTTGGAATATGTCAGGCTGCGGCGGTCATAGACGATCGGCGCGTCTTCGGGGACAACCGGTTGTGCAGGGATATGCCGGGTAGTTTCGGTCACTCAATACGTCCTATCCGGTCAGTCGGACCTTTAGTAGCCTTCGCCGAATTTGTCCGCCACCAATTCCTTGATGGCCGTAGCAAGCTCCTCCGCCTGCGGCCCTCGGGTCTCTACGTCAATAAAGGTTCCGACGGAAGCTGCCAACATTAAAAGGCCCATGATGCTGTCGCCACTGGTGCTTTCACCATCTTTGCTGATGGTGGCGTCTGCGTCAAAGCTTTCAACGACCTCAACCAGACGGGCGGAGGCGCGGGCATGCAGCCCTTTGATATTTTCGATCTTCAGGCGGCAGGTTGTCATGTGGGTGTCCCGCCATTGTGGAAGTTGATGTATTTGTGGGCGGCTGCGATGGCGGCATCAACGGCGTCCGGTACGGACCGCTTGCGCGATTTGGCCAGCTTGATCAGCATGGGCAGGTTCGCCCCATAAAGGATGCGCCGGTTTTCGGGGTTGCAGGCCCGCAGCGACAGGTTTGACGGCGATCCGCCGAACATGTCGGTCACGATCACCACCCCTTCACCGGTATCCACAGCGTCGGCGGCTGCACAGATTTCAGATTGCTTTGCGGCACGATCATCTTCGGGGCCGATGGCGATGCTGACCATCCCCTCTTGCGCGCCCACCACATGTTCAACTGCGGCAAGGTATTCGCCCGCCAGCCCGCCATGTGCCACAATCACGATACCGATCAAACCTTTTGACCCTTGCCAACTGACGCCTGAAGATCACGCCGCTCCATTTCACGGTGTCGTTTAGACACATGCCATCCGTCTTTCGCAAGTGCAGAAGCGAGCCTTTCTGCAACTGCAACAGACCGGTGTTGCCCGCCGGTACATCCAAACCCGATGGAAAGATGCGCCTTGCCTTCGTCTTTGTGCGCCGGCAACAGAAGATCGGCGAGCGATTTTATCCGTTCGAAGAAGGGTTCGAAACGCGGATCTTCGGCGACATAGGCCGCCACCGCAGGATCGCGCCCATCCAGCGCCCGCAGCTTTTCATCCCAGTGCGGATTGCGCAGGAACCGGCAATCCATGACGATATCCATCCCCCGGGGCAGCCCGCGTTTGTACGAAAACGAATGGATCGTCACACCCAGTTGCCGCCCTTCGCCGGTGGCAAACCAGCGATCCACTTCGGCGCGCAGATCGTGAGGCGACAGCCCGCTTGTGTCGATCAGTACGTCGGCTCGCGCCCGGATTGGCACCAGCAGGTCCCGTTCGCGGGCAATCCCGGCCAGAGGTGGTCCGGCGGGCGCCAGCGGATGCCTGCGCCGGGTTTCGGAATAGCGCCGCACCAGTTCTTCTTCATCCGCATCGAGATAGAGCACCTGAGCGTTCAGATCTGTCCGCCCACTTAGCTGGTCTATGGTTTCGATCAGGGCATTGGTGCTGAAATCCCGATTGCGCACGTCCAGCCCCAGAACCAAAGGACGGTTTGGCGGCGGCCCGTCCAGCAATCGGGGGAGCAACGACAGCGGCAGGTTGTCGATCACCTCGTATCCCAGATCCTCAAGCGCGTTGATCGCGGTTGATCGCCCGGCGCCGGACGGCCCCGTGACCAATACGATGGTCGGGGTCTTCTGGTCGGGTTGCGGGTCCGGGTCTGTCATCTGTCACTCCACCCTGCCTTGAGGAGCTGCAGGATTGCCGGAGCAAAATGTGGTCCATCGACCGCATGAATCAAGGGAACATCCAATCCCAACAGCGTGACCACGCGTCGGGGTGGCAGGCGTTCACTTTCTGTTTCGTCGAGATCCACGATAAGCACAACCTGCGCCTGTATAGATGGGTCCGCATTCAGCACGCCGATGCCCCGCGCCTCGATCAATCCGCGAATCGTGTCGGGAGCCCGGGCAAGTAACCTGTCGTCATTTCGCATGACGATAACCCTGTCGTCGGCCACAAGGCTGCACCCCATACCCATCAGCACCAAACCCAAGGTCGATTTGCCCGACCCCGATCCCCCCCTGATCATGACGGCACGATCATTCCATGCAACACAGGTCGCGTGGATCGTCTGCGATTGCGTCAAGATGCACCGTCAGACCGGCAGGCCCACGACAAAGCGTGCGCCAAGCGGTTCGGATGTTGGATCAGAGTCGGTGGGCCTGATGTTTTCGGCCCAGATCACGCCGCCATGCGCCTCGACAATCTGTTTCGAGATAGCGAGCCCCAGACCGGAGTTGTTGCCGAATTGCCCTTCTGGCCGTTCTGAATAGAACCGCTGGAAGATCTTTGTCAGCGCCTCATCCGGGATGCCGGGGCCTGTATCCTCGACCACAACCAGCACGCGGTTTTGCCGCCGCCGCGCCCAGACCCGGATCGCATCACCCGTATCACAGAACGATACGGCATTGGTGATCAGATTGACGAAAACCTGTGCAAGCCGCCCTTCGAGCCCCTGCACATGTATCGGTTCTTCGGGCATGTCGGCGATAAAGTCGATCCCGCGCTGGGTGGCGTCGGTGCTGAGGAATTCGATAATATTGCCCAGCATATTGAGCAGATCGAAGGTTTCTTCCTCTTCCTTGACCAGTTCACTGTCGAGCCGCGATGCGTTCGAGATATCACTGACCAGACGATCAAGGCGTTTCACGTCATGTTCGATGACTTCCAACAGCCGCTCGCGCTGGTCTGCCCGCTTTGCCACCCGCATCGTGCCAACAGCAGACCGCAGCGAGGCCAGCGGGTTTTTGATTTCGTGGGCGACATCAGCGGCAAACTGTTCGTTGCCTTCAATCCGTTCGTAAAGCGCAGACACCATGCCCCGCAAGGCACCCGATAATCTGCCGATTTCGTCTGGCCGTGCGGTCAGGTCGGGAATGCGAACCTTGACCGGTGACATGCGGCGCGCGTTCTTTTCATGGCTGCTTTCCGCAGCTGCGGCCAGATCGGCCAAGGGGTTGGCGATGGTGGAGGCCAAGACAAGGCTGAGCCCCACGCTGACCATGATGCCGACAAGAAAAAGGCGCAGCACCTGTTCACGTTCGCGACGAACAAGGCTGTCCACCTCACCTGCAGCGGTGGTGACCGCGATGACGCCAACAACCCTGTCGTCACGGAAAATCGGCGTTGTGACGATAAAACTGATCACGCCGCCGATATCTGTAGCGTCTAATAACGTGCCGCTTTCGATCGACTCGATCACGTTTTTCTGGGCCAGTTCAAAGAGCTGTTCTTCGGCTGTGCGCAAATCAGGATCAATCCAGAACAGGCTCACAGCCCTGTTCCAGATGCCGCCAAGAAAATCGATCAGGAATGTCCCACCGGTCGTCTGTACCAGTTCGGCAATTTCATTGGCTCCCAGGCTACCCGTCGCTGATGCAACCAGGGTCGCATCGGGCGTGAACAGCGACACCTCGACCCCGCCGCGCAGGTTGAGACCGGCCAGCGCTGATGCAGGATCAATCCCATCAGCCGCAACGAGATTGATTGGCGCCAATGCGGGCAATTGTGCTTCGAACACATTTGCGATTAGTTGTGCTTCGTTGATCAGGCCCTTGGCCCGCTGATAGGCTAGGTTATCCCGCGAGGGGTTGAGATAGAGCACACCGGCGATAAGCAGGATCAAAGCGATCAGGTTGAACGTGATGATCTTACGCGCGATCGGCGAACTGCGCAGGGACAACAGCCCGCGCCGCGACTGCGGAGAGGCATCTTCCATGCCCATCATTTCCGGAGACAGCCAATCGTCGCCCAGCACAAGGTCGGGTTCGCGCGCCGCTGCGCGCACGGACTTCAGGTCACGTACGTCAACCTTGGGGGCTGATGTCATGCCTTACTCTTCGTTGTAGCGGTACCCGATGCCATAAAGCGTCTCGATCGCGGAAAATTCGTTATCAGTGTTACGCATCTTTTTGCGCAGTCGTTTGATGTGGCTGTCGATGGTGCGGTCATCAACATAGACCTGATCATCATAGGCTACATCCATTAACTGATCACGACTTTTCACAAAACCGGGGCGCTGCGCCAAGGCCTGCAGCAATAGAAACTCTGTCACGGTCAGAGAAACGTCCTGACCTTTCCATTTCACCGCATGGCGCAGCGGATCCATCACCAACTCGCCACGCACCATCACCTTGGTTTCTTCGGTCTCTTCGATCTCTTCGCCTGCAATCGCATCCTGACGCCGGAGCAGCGCGCGGATACGTTCGACCAGCAGACGCTGCGAGAATGGCTTTTTTACATAATCGTCAGCGCCCATACGCAAGCCCAACACCTCGTCGATTTCGTCATCTTTCGAGGTCAGGAAGATCACCGGCATTGAGGTTTTCTGACGGAGCCGCTGCAGCAGGTCCATGCCATCCATTCGCGGCATCTTGATGTCAAGAACGGCCAGTTCCGGCATCCGTTTGTTGAAGGCCTCAAGCGCTGCCTGGCCGTCATTATAGGTTTCCACTTCGAAGCCTTCGGCTTCGAGCGTCATGGAGACCGAGGTCAGGATATTCCGATCATCGTCAACCAAAGCTATTCTGGACATGGGATCGTTCCCCTAATTACTGAAATGTTTGTCGCTCGCTCGCGTCCACTCTTCATCTTTTTATATAGACGAATCAATCCCAAAGTCCCAGCCCGCCACAATATCGCCTTAATTGGTTCAATTTTGTCATTCGGCCTGATTGCCAGGCATCGGAGATCATCACGGGACCATTTGGTTGCGCTAACACGCATTTGGTTGCGCTAACTGTGGCAAAGCGCACTACCAGCCCTTTGAAACATGATGTTAATGAATGTGTATCGCGGGCCATCCCGGCCCGGTATTTGAGGAGCGAACCCATGGACCAAGGTACGGTCAACCCGAAGATGAGGCTTGAGGATCAAGGCATCACAGGGCTGGGTTACGTGTATTACAACCGCTCTGAGGCCGAGTTGCATGATGCTGCCGTCGCGGCAGGTGAAGGTGTCACCGGGAAAGGTGGTACGTTTCTGGTGGCGACCGGTAAGCACACAGGCCGGTCGCCCAAGGACAAATTTGTCGTGCGCACACCGTCTGTCGAGGACACGATCTGGTGGGAAAACAACCCGCCGATGGACCCGGCGAAATTCGATGTGCTGTACGCTGACATGCTCGCCCATATGAAGGGCGGCACCTATAACGTGCAGGACCTGTTTGGTGGCGCGGATCCGGCGCATCGTCTGGATGTGCGCGTCGTGACCGAACTGGCATGGCATGGTTTGTTCATCCGGCACCTGTTGCGTCGCCCTGAACAATCGGAACTGGCGACTTTCGTACCCGATTTCACGATCATCAATTGCCCGAGCTTCAAGGCCGATCCTGACAAGCATGGCTGCCGGTCTGACACGGTGATTGCCCTGAACATGGATGCCAAGCTGATCCTGATCGGTGGCACTGAATATGCGGGCGAAAACAAGAAATCAGTGTTTACGCTGCTGAACTATCTGTTGCCCGAAAAGGGCATCATGCCGATGCATTGTTCGGCTAACCACGCGCCCGGCAACCCGGTGGATACGGCCGTATTCTTTGGCCTGTCCGGCACTGGCAAGACCACCCTGTCGGCGGACCCGACCCGTGTTCTGATTGGTGACGACGAACATGGCTGGTCCGAGCGCGGCACGTTCAACTTTGAAGGTGGTTGTTATGCCAAGACCATCGGCCTTGACCCCGAGGCAGAGCCGGAGATTTACGCCACCTGTTCGATGCCGCACACGGTCATCGAGAATATGGTGTTTGATCCCGACACGCTGGAACTGGATTTCGAGGATGACAGCCTGACGGCCAATATGCGCTGTGCCTATCCGTTGAACTATATCTCCAACGCATCGGAGCGCGCGCTGGGTGGGCATCCCAAGAACATCATCATGCTGACCTGTGATGCCTTTGGTGTCTTGCCGCCAATCGCCCGGCTGACACCGGCACAGGCGATGTATCATTTCCTGTCAGGCTTCACATCAAAGGTTGCCGGCACCGAACGTGGTGTGACCGAGCCTGAACCGACATTCAGCACCTGTTTCGGCGCCCCCTTCATGCCGCGCCGTCCCGAGGCCTATGGCAACCTGTTGCGCAGCAAGATTGCAAGCCACGGTGCCACCTGCTGGCTGGTCAATACGGGCTGGACCGGGGGCGCCTATGGCACCGGATCACGCATGCCGATCAAGGCCACCCGTGCGCTGCTGAGTGCGGCCCTGGATGGCACCCTGATCGAAAGTGCGTTCCGCAAGGACCCGCATTTCGGCTTTGAGGTACCGATCTCGGTCGATGGGGTGGATGATGGTCTGCTGAACCCGCGTGATACATGGGCAGACAAGGACGCCTATGATGCGCAGGCCGCGAAACTGGTGACCATGTTCAGCGATAACTTCGAGAAATACGTGCCATTCATTGATGATGACGTGAAGGCCGCCGCCATCGGCTGATACGTTCCGGTCGGGATGGGTCGAGACCCATCTTACATAAGACTCCTGCCGCGCGATTGCCCCGCCGTCGCGCGGCTATGATTTGTGATCTACCGGCTCTCGACATTATGGATCAGGACCATAGATTGGCAGCATGTATCGTCTGATCCCTCTCATCCTGATCGTGCCGGTTTTCGCCTGGGCGCAAGCCGCGTTGGAGCCAAGCAGGACATCCCCCGACATCGCCAGTTTCGAGGCGGGGATCATCTGCCCGCCGGAATCGGTCGGGACCTCGCCCGCACCCGGCACGCTTGCCGGTGAAACCCATATCATCGACGTGGACCCGCACTTTGTCTCGACCGCCCGGCGCGTCCCGGCTGTCATGGGGATCGGGTTCGGGGTCAAAGCGATGGCTGCGGATGAGTTCGGGCTAGAAGATGTTGTGATGGTCGTCACCCATCCACCTATGGGTGATGCGCAGGTGCAGACCCAAAGCTATATCACGAGTATCAGCGGGGTCGCACCATCGTTGACATTCTATCAGTTCGATTTCGCCTATGAGCTTGTCACGGGTCCATGGCAAATGATTGCCACGCGGGATGGAGAGGTGCTGTACCAGACCAGTTTCGAGGTCGTTCCCCCACAGCTGGTCACGGAACTGGCCAGCGTCTGCGGTTTCGAAAATCTGCTGTCCTAACCCATTAGGCCGCGCCGGATCAGGTTTGCACCTGCAACCACCAGAACCAGCAGGGTCACCTTGCGAAACCGTTCCTGATCGAACCGATCACCAAGCTTGAACCCCAGCCACATGCCAGTCAGCGCGGGCACGACCAGCGCCGCAGAAAACGGCCATGTTTCCGCATTTAATACGCCGGACCGCAAATGCCCGGCCAGCAACATCACGGACCCCAGCCCGTAGATGACCCCCTGCACCGCCATCTGCCGGTCGCGCGGTGTGTTGAGCGCCAAAAGGTACAACACCGTGGGTGGGCCCCACGTCCCTGCAAGGCCACCCAGGATACCGGCCAGCGTGCCCGCCACCCATTCGAAGGGCCGCCGCCACCTCGGCCCTATCCGGGGCCGCCACCCGGCCAACTGGACCGCGCAGAGCACCACAACTGGCACGCCCAGAACGATGAACATGCCGTTGGTCGGGATACTGCGCAAAAACTGCGCCGAGATCAGGATCATCACGCAGACAAGGCTGATATAGCGCCAGTGTTCGGCCAGTGCGTCCCTAGCTTTGCCCAATCCGGCCCTTGCCACTTGCAGGATATTTGTCGTCAGGATCGGGATGATGATCCCGGCCACGACCAGTTGCGGCTCGATCAGGATCCCCATGCCAGAAATCATGACCAGCGGCATCGCAAAGCCCACCGCCCCTTTGACAAAGCCGCCAAGCAGAGTGACGATAAAGGCAAAGGCGAGAATGGCAGGAGGCAGGATGCTCAGGAATTCAGGCATAATCTCTCTTACGCATTTGCATTTGCGGATAACAGCGCGAATTCCGTTGCGACATTTTTGTGCTTACTGCTGCATCAGCTTGAATTATTATTGCGCTGCAGTTGCGAACACTTTATCTCTGCATGTGCAAAAACGAGGAATCGACACATGCCCCATGACGGACAGGACTTGCCCATGACACAAGGCCCGGTATTGGCTGATCTGCTGACGCTGACCGGTGCGACCCTGCCTGCGGTTGACGATGTTCTGTCCCGCGCCAAGGCGGCTGTCGCCGGGCTCGTCAGTGAGGATGGGCGTGTTTCGGGTCAGTTGATTGAGGCACACCAAACTGCCGCCCACGGCTTTGCCTGGCTGGCCACCTATGCCCAGGCCCTGCGCCAGATGCAGAACTGGGCGATGCGTCTTGAGGAAGATGGCAAGTTTGGCGAGGTTGAGCAGTTGATCCACCAGATCGCCTTTGGTGAATACCTGTGGCAGATCTATGGCGGCATCCAGATGAACCAGGGCGAGATGGTACGCCTTCAGGATATGGGCCTGACACAGGACGACATGCGCGCGCTGATGGCCCCGGCAGTCATGACGCTGACCCAGTCGGGCAACACGCAGCCCGCACGGACCCGTCTTGTGGAGCTGATGCAGGAACAGGCCGCCAATATCACGGTCGGTGCCTCCGGTCTTGATGACGAGCTGGAGATGATCCGCGAACAGTTCCGCCGCTTCAGCGTCGAGAAGGTGGAACCCTACGCCCATGACTGGCACCTGAAGGACGAGTTGATCCCGCTGGAGGTCATCAACGAGATGGCCGAACTGGGTGTGTTCGGCCTGACGATCCCCGAGGAATATGGCGGCTTTGGCCTGTCGAAAGCGTCGATGTGTGTGGTGAGCGAGGAATTGTCGCGTGGTTATATCGGTGTCGGGTCGCTCGGCACTCGAAGTGAAATCGCAGCGGAACTGATCCTGTGTGGGGGGACCGAAGCACAGAAGAAAAAATGGCTGCCCGGTCTGGCGAGTGCGGAAATTCTGCCAACGGCGGTCTTTACCGAACCCAATACCGGGTCCGATCTGGGGTCTTTGCGCACCCGCGCCCGCAAGGAGGGTGACGACTGGATCATCACCGGCAACAAGACCTGGATCACCCATGCTGCCCGCACCCATGTGATGACGGTGCTGGCGCGCACGATCCCGGACACCGACAACTACAAGGGATTGTCGATGTTCCTGGCGGAAAAGACGCCGGGCACGGATGAGAAACCCTTTGTCGATCCGGGTATCTCCGGCGGTGAGATTGAGGTGCTCGGTTATCGCGGGATGAAGGAATACACGCTGAACTTTGACGATTTCAAAGTGAAGGGTGAGAACCTGCTGGGCGAACGCGAAGGTCAGGGGTTCAAGCAGTTGATGCAGACCTTCGAGTCGGCGCGCATCCAGACCGCCGCACGTGCCATTGGCGTGGCCCAATCGGCGCTCGATGAAGGGATGCGTTATGCGCAGGACCGCAAGCAATTCGGCAAGGCCCTGATCGATTTTCCGCGTGTATCCGGAAAGCTGGCCATGATGGCAGTAGAAATCATGGTGGCGCGGCAACTGACCTATTTCAGCGCCCATGAAAAGGACCATGACCGCCGCTGTGATCTTGAGGCCGGGATGGCCAAACTGCTAGGCGCACGCGTCGCGTGGGCCTGCGCGGATAACGCGTTGCAGATCCATGGCGGCAACGGTTTCGCGCTGGAATACAAGATCAGCCGGATCCTGTGCGATGCGCGCATCCTGAACATCTTTGAAGGGGCGGCAGAGATTCAGGCGCAAGTGATTGCGCGGCGTTTGCTGGATTGATTGCCTTGATCGCTTTTAGCGTCGCACGCCCTCCAGCAGGGCTGGTGTAACCTGCCCTGCACCGTGCAGCACGCTGACATCGCCGGTGGCCTCAAAGATCACGGCATGAACCTGATCGAGGTCAAATGCATTCGCCTCGCGAAGCTTGCCGTGCAGATCACCAAGCGTCATGCCTGCCGATCGAAGGTTTTTGTGCAGGACGCTCCCGTTCTCCATAATCAGAAGTGGTTCGTTATCAACCGTGTCCTGCACTTTCGCTGACCGGCTGCGCGCCATGGCAATGGTCATCTGAACCGCAAACAACGCCAAAAGCGCGAACAGACCGTCGGTGATCGGTGCATCAGGTGTGGTGGCGACGGCTGCCAGAACCGATCCCATCGCGACCGTCACGGCAAAATCAAAGCCGGACATCTTGGAAAATGACCTAAGACCTGCCAGCCTTGTGAGCAGGATGATCAGACCGAGTGTGACACTGACGCGCCATAGAATTTCGATGATATCGATCATGGCGATGCTCCGTTTTTCATTACGATAACACGCGATCTGCTGCCTTCGTTCCATTGACCTTCGCTGACCGCAGCCCACCTTCAGATGCAGACCAAGGGATAATGCCCCACATGCCAACAACCGTTCTTCTGACCGGCGCGTCCGGTTACATCGCCAAACATATTACCTTGCAATTGCTGAACGCGGGCTACCACGTGCGCGGCACCCTTCGCAGCCTGTCGCGGGCGTCAGAAGTTACCGATGCGGTGCAACCGCATTTGGACGATGCCAGCGATCTTGTGAGCCGTTTGCGATTTGTTGCACTGGATTTGGCCAGCGATGACGGTTGGGATGCTGCCATGGAGGGTGTGGATGTGCTGATGCACACGGCGTCACCTTTTCCTATGGTGCAACCCAAGAATGAGGACGAGCTGATTGGCCCCGCGGTGGATGGTGCGTTGCGCGCATTGCGGGCGGCAAAGGCTGCGGGCATCACGCGGGTGGTCATGACATCATCGACCGCTGCGATTTCCGGCTCACCATTGCCAGCGGATGACACGGCGTATGATGAAACCAACTGGACCGAACCGGATGATCCGAACATCACGCCTTATGCCAAGTCCAAGACGCTGGCGGAATTGGCCGCCTGGGGTTATGTGCGCGATCATGCACCAGAAATAGAGCTGACGGTCATCAATCCGGGCTTTGTTGTTGGTGCGCCTTTGGGCCGTGGCTTTGGCACATCCGTCGCAGTGATCGAACGTATCCTGCGCGCCAAGGATCCGATGGTACCGCGGTTCGGCTTCACGGCGGTGGATGTGCAAGACGTGGCCGAGATGCATGTCGCCGTCATCGACAAGCCCGGGACCCATGGCCAGCGGATCATGACCGTCGATCAGTTCATGTGGTTCGCCGATATGGCAAAGGTGATCAAGGCCGCCCATCCGGGCCGAAAGGTTGTCACGCGGGTGGCCCCTGATTTTGTCGTCAAGTTTCTAGGGCTTTTTGACCCGGCAATCCGGTCGATCATTCCTGCTTTGGGCAAGCGCGAAAAGGTGGATAACAGCCGCGCAATTGCGACGCTGGGGCGGGGTATGCGCCAGGCCCCGAAGGCAGTTGTCGCAACGGCCACCTATTTGATCGAGAACAAGATCGTTTAGGCTGAACGGCTGATCGCGTCGATCAGCCGCCCCCTTGCCATTGGCATTGGACGGTCGCCCAGACTTTTGATCAGGCGGTGTTCGATGAAGTAACCTGTTGTGCCAAGCGCTGTCACAATCTCGGCGTTGGACGCATCGCCCTGCCCTGCCAAGACGGGCGGCAGCGGCAGTAGACGGTCGGCCCATTCGCCAGCAGCGGCGCGGCTGACGGCGCGGCCCGATTTGGGTGAGACATAGATCAGTTCCTCGTTCACGCCATGCACCGCGCATTGGGACAGATCCATGCCAAAGCCCATTTCATCCAGCAGCGCCTGTTCCCAGCGCAAGTAAGCCAGCGGCCAGACCTCCGCCTGTCCCAGCAGATCAAGCAAAGCAATCGTGCGGTCATAAAGCGGCGCATGTGCCTCGCGTTCGGGCAGGACATGGGACAGGATCGCGCAGACCGCATTCAAGCCTGCCAGCGCCAGACGGTCCGCCATGGCGGCGGCGGCGCGGCTGCGGACCGGTTCGATAGTGAAGCTACCCAGATGGCTGTCGAGCCGCGCCTTCCATGTGGCCGAAACCTGTGCGCCGGGCTGCAGCGTCGGGGCGATCTTGCGGCTGGTGCCGCCCCGCACAACGCCCGCATGCCGGCCATGGGTCGCGCTGAAAAGCTCGACAATCACAGATGTTTCGCCAAAGGGCCGGGTGGCCAGAATGGCCCCTTCATCGGACCATTCGATCATGACAACCCCGGTTCGTCGAGTAGGTGGCGGCCTGCGCGATCCTCGACCTCGATCACCCACAGATCCGGGTCAAAACTGCGCTGTTTGGTGATGGAGGCATCGACCTCACCCTCGTCCCCTTCGGTCAGAACGATCCATTGGCGTTCGCCGGTCATCAGATCAAAGCTGCGCTGATAACAGCGGGCCTGCCCGTCGAGCGTGTTGAGCTTGACCAGCACGGCGCCGGCGGTGCCATCACCGCGTTTTACGACAAAGGCCGGGATGTCCTGCAAGCGCAACCGGGTCAGGTAAGCGGACACCCATATGTCGGCCGTCAGTTTCATGGGTGACCCCGTCCCGGG
>NZ_JBKQXO010000030.1:0-30858 GCF_046762885.1 Yoonia sp. SDW83-1 | reverse complement strand
ACGCGAGTTCCAGCGTGTCGGTCACGTCTTCGGCTCGCATGTTGGTACACAGCTTCAATGAGACGATGTAGCGACTGTAATCGTCGAGGACCGTATCCGCGCGGAGATCTTTGCGGACCCGGACGGGCAGGTGCCGATATTCACCTACCTCATTCGGGGTCGCCACCACCGTCGAACATGCTTTTTTTTTGAGAAGACGCAGCTCGAGCGTCTGTTCGGCAACCACCTCCTTGAGGTTCTTGGCCTCGCGGCGCCGTCCCGCAGACCTTGGTTCGAACACCACCGGGTCTTGTACTCGCAGCGAATGGACGGTGTGACGAGCCGCGTTGCAGAATCGACGTTTGCGGTTGGATGTCTCCTTTGGGCCAGTGAGCTCCCACAAATTGGCCTTCTGCCTAGAGTTCCACAGGCGTGATTAACGATGTCAAACAGCGGCGACTGGGCGCTTGAATTACAGTCATAAGTAAGCCGAAATGGATTGGAAGCGTTGTTTCGGGCCCCCGATACAACGCTTACACTGGGTTTGACGTGGAACTACACGGTGAGTTGGATGCGATTATGGAAGTGGTAGGTCAAAACGACCGACGCCCCGCAGGGTTAACTGCGGGGCGTTCGTTGTCAGTGGTTGCGGGAGTAGGATTTGAACCTACGACCTTCAGGTTATGAGCCTGACGAGCTACCGGGCTGCTCCATCCCGCGCCAAAGCGCACCTCAAAACATCGAAGATTGAGGTGCATCGTTAGAGAGATACATTTGCCGAAAGCATGCTTTCGACAGAGATGTTCCTTATTAGGTTTGGCAATGACTTACTCTCCCACGTCTTAAGACGCAGTACCATCAGCGCTGTGGCACTTAACTGCCGAGTTCGGGATGGGATCGGGTGTTTTGCTCACGCTATGATCACCAAACCAAAAAAAGAACATCTCCGATGAACGCCGAAGCATTCACCGAAATTCCAAGTCGTGTACGACTGTAGTGTTGTGTATGTATCTTGATCACCAGTCTTACTATTACTGGATCAAATCAAGCCTATCGAGCAATTAGTACCAGTCAACTGAACGTATCACTACGCTTACATCTCTGGCCTATCGACGAGGTGGTCTACCTCGGCTCTCAGGGATACCTTGTTTTGAGGGGGGCTTCCCGCTTAGATGCCTTCAGCGGTTATCCTGTCCGATCATAGCTACCCTGCACTGCCGTTGGCACGACAACAGGTCCACCAGTGGATCGTTCACCCCGGTCCTCTCGTACTAGGGGCAACTCCTCTCAAGTATCCTACACCCACGGAAGATAGGGACCGAACTGTCTCACGACGTTCTAAACCCAGCTCACGTACCTCTTTAAACGGCGAACAGCCGTACCCTTGGGACCTGCTCCAGCCCCAGGATGAGATGAGCCGACATCGAGGTGCCAAACGGTGCCGTCGATATGGACTCTTGGGCACCATCAGCCTGTTATCCCCAGCGTACCTTTTATCCGTTGAGCGATGGCCCTTCCACTCGGGACCACCGGATCACTATGGCCGTCTTTCGACTCTGCTCGACTTGTCAGTCTCGCAGTCAGGCTGGCTTCTGCCATTGCACTCAACGAGCGATTTCCGACCGCTCTGAGCCAACCTTCGCGCGCCTCCGTTACCGTTTGGGAGGCGACCGCCCCAGTCAAACTACCCACCACGCAGGGTCCCGGATCCGGATAACGGACCGCGGTTAGACATCAAGCAGAATAAGGGTGGTATCTCAAGGGAGGCTCCACGATGACTGGCGTCACCGCTTCAAAGCCCACCACCTATCCTGCACATACTGTGCCTGATGCCAATGCGAAGCTGTAGTAAAGGTGCATGGGGTCTTTCCGTCTAACCGCGGGTATCCTGCATCTTGACAGGAAATTCAATTTCGCTGAGTCCACATTTGAGACAGCGGGGAAGTCGTTACGCCATTCGTGCAGGTCGGAACTTACCCGACAAGGAATTTCGCTACCTTAGGACCGTTATAGTTACGGCCGCCGTTTACCTGGGCTTCAATTCGGAGCTTGCACTCCTCCTTTTAACCTTCAGGCACCGGGCAGGCGTCAGACCCTATACGTCGTCTTGCGACTTCGCAGAGCCCTGTGTTTTTAGTAAACAGTCGCCACCCCCTGGTTTGTGCCCCCGACCAATAGTTGCCTACTAATCGGGCCTCCTTCTCGCGAACTTACGGAGGTATTTTGCCGAGTTCCTTAAATGTGGTTCTCTCAAGCGCCTTGGTATTCTCTACCAGTCCACCTGTGTCGGTTTAGGGTACGATCTCATGGAGGGCTATTTCCAGGAACCTCTAAACGGCCTTCCCAATCCGATAAGGGAAAACAATCTTCGAGATCCGTCACATCCTCCTGGCCCAGGAATATTAACCTGGTTCCCATCGACTACGCCTTTCGGCCTCGCCTTAGGGGTCGGCTTACCCTGCTCAGATTAGCTTTAAGCAGGAACCCTTGGACTTTCGGCGACAGGGTCTCTCACCCTGTTTGTCGCTACTCATGTCATCATTCTCACTAGTGATCTCTCCACCGGATCCCTCACAGGCCGGCTTCATCGAAAACTCCTCGCGTCCAATGTACCGCGAACGGTACTAAGGACGCATGGAGTTATGTCACACTACGCTCTGCTACCATGCACTATGTGCATCCTAGACTTCGGCTCATGGCTTGAGCCCCGTTACATCTTCGCCGCAGGACAACTTATTTAGACCAGTGAGCTGTTACGCTATCTTTAAAGGATGGCTGCTTCTAAGCCAACCTCCTGGTTGTTTTGGTCGTCCCACCTGCTTTCCCACTTAGCCATGAATTAGGGGCCTTAGTCGTAGGTCAGGGTTGTTTCCCTCTCCACAACGGACGTTAGCACCCGCTGTGTGTCTGCCATCTAGTACTCCTCGGTATTCGGAGTTTGGTTAGGATCAGTAAGCCTGTGGGGCCCCATTACCCATCCAGTGCTCTACCCCCGAGGGTATTCGGATGACGCTCTACCTAAATAGATTTCGCAGAGAACCAGCTATCTCCGAGTTTGATTGGCCTTTCACCCCTAGGCACACCTCATCCCGACCTTTTTCAACAGGTGTGGGTTCGGACCTCCAGTAAGTGTTACCTTACCTTCATCCTGGACATGCCTAGATCACTCGGTTTCGGGTCTAATGCATCTAACTCAGTCGCCCTATTAAGACTCGCTTTCGCTGCGCCTACACCTAACGGCTTAAGCTTGCTAGATACACTAAGTCGATGACCCATTATACAAAAGGTACGCTGTCAGGCCTCAAGGGCCCTCCAACTGATTGTAGGCGTTCGGTTTCAGGTACTGTTTCACTCCCCTCGTCGGGGTGCTTTTCACCTTTCCCTCACGGTACTGGTTCGCTATCGGTCAGTAAGGAGTACTTAGCCTTCGAAGGTGGTCCTCCGATGTTCAGACAGAATTTCACGTGTTCCGCCCTACTTAATACGTCCAATCATGCTTCATATACGGGGCTGTCACCCACTATGGCTGTGCTTCCCAACACATTCTATTCACACTCATGGCTCGGCTGGTCCCCGTTCGCTCGCCGCTACTAGGGGAGTATCTGTTGATTTCCTTTCCTCCGGGTACTTAGATGTTTCAGTTCCCCGGGTTTGCTTTTTTAACCCTATGTATTCAGGTTAAAAATACCTGGTTTACCTCATTATTAGCTGCACCGTTCGTCGAAACTTGCGTTTCAACGGTGTGCAATAATAACAAAGTATCAGGTGGGTTGCCCCATTCAGAAATCCATGGATCAAAGCTTATTCTCAGCTCCCCATGGCTTATCGCAGAGTATCACGTCTTTCATCGCCTCTTACTGCCAAGGCATCCACCAAACGCCCTTTTCGCGCTTGATTTGATCCAGAAAAAGCAAGGCTTTTTCAATGAATGGGCCCTTTTGTGTATTAAACCCACTCTAAGATCAAAATGCATACATTGCAGTGCTTGCCGCTGGTTCGCAACAAACACTGTTCGAACAGCATTACTGCTGTTCCGGTTAGTGTACTTGACTTGGAACAAAATAGATTTTCGAGGCGTCAATGGTTCCATGCGGAACCTCGGCCTGTCTAGCAACCTCTTACGCGAGGCGCCTCTATTCTGATGTTGTATCTCTCTATACGATGTCAAATGGCCCGAAGGCCAAGTCGTCCGATTGGACGGCAAAGCAGCGCACTGCTTAACGGTCAAATCGTCTATCTGATGTGATGATGGTGGGTCGAGGAGGACTTGAACCTCCGACCTCACGCTTATCAGGCGTGCGCTCTAACCACCTGAGCTACCGACCCATCTGGTGGAGCGTATCGGGATCGAACCGATGACCCCCTGCTTGCAAAGCAGGTGCTCTCCCAGCTGAGCTAACGCCCCATTAGGTGCGTCCCACTCTGGGTGGAACAAAACTGAAGAGATATGAGGACGGCCTGGCTCTATATTTGCCGGCTTTGTATGCCGACTGCTAAGTGTTCCACGAAATTGGCAAGCCAATCTGCTAGGAACATCCTTAGAAAGGAGGTGATCCAGCCGCAGGTTCCCCTACGGCTACCTTGTTACGACTTCACCCCAGTCGCTGAGCTCACCGTGGTCCGCTGCCTCCATTGCTGGTTGGCGCACGGCCTTCGGGTAAACCCAACTCCCATGGTGTGACGGGCGGTGTGTACAAGGCCCGGGAACGTATTCACCGCGTCATGCTGTTACGCGATTACTAGCGATTCCGACTTCATGGGGTCGAGTTGCAGACCCCAATCCGAACTGAGATGCCTTTTGGAGATTAACTCACTGTAGGCACCATTGTAGCACGTGTGTAGCCCAACCCGTAAGGGCCATGAGGACTTGACGTCATCCACACCTTCCTCCCGCTTATCACGGGCAGTTTCTTTAGAGTGCCCAGCCGAACTGCTGGCAACTAAAGATGTGGGTTGCGCTCGTTGCCGGACTTAACCGAACATCTCACGACACGAGCTGACGACAGCCATGCAGCACCTGTCACTTGGTCTCTTACGAGAAAACCAGATCTCTCTGGCGGTCCAAGGATGTCAAGGGTTGGTAAGGTTCTGCGCGTTGCTTCGAATTAAACCACATGCTCCACCGCTTGTGCGGGCCCCCGTCAATTCCTTTGAGTTTTAATCTTGCGACCGTACTCCCCAGGCGGAATGCTTAATCCGTTAGGTGTGACACCGAAGGGCAAGCCCCCCGACGTCTGGCATTCATCGTTTACGGTGTGGACTACCAGGGTATCTAATCCTGTTTGCTCCCCACACTTTCGTACCTCAGCGTCAGTATCGAGCCAGTGAGCCGCCTTCGCCACTGGTGTTCCTCCAAATATCTACGAATTTCACCTCTACACTTGGAATTCCACTCACCTCTCTCGAACTCTAGACTAGTAGTTTAGGAGGCAGTTCCAGGGTTGAGCCCTGGGATTTCACCCCCTACTTTCTAATCCGCCTACGTACGCTTTACGCCCAGTAATTCCGAACAACGCTAACCCCCTCCGTATTACCGCGGCTGCTGGCACGGAGTTAGCCGGGGTTTCTTTACCAGGTACTGTCATTATCATCCCTGGCGAAAGAGCTTTACGACCCTAGGGCCTTCGTCACTCACGCGGCATGGCTAGATCAGGCTTGCGCCCATTGTCTAAGATTCCCCACTGCTGCCTCCCGTAGGAGTCTGGGCCGTGTCTCAGTCCCAGTGTTGCTGATCATCCTCTCAAACCAGCTACTGATCGTAGACTTGGTAGGCCGTTACCCCACCAACTATCTAATCAGACGCGGGCTAATCCTTCACCGATAAATCTTTCCCCCGAAGGGCGTATACGGTATTACTCTCAGTTTCCCGAGGCTATTCCGTAGTGAAGGGTATATTCCCACGCGTTACTAACCCGTCCGCCGCTCACCCGAAGGTGCGCTCGACTTGCATGTGTTAGGCCTGCCGCCAGCGTTCGTTCTGAGCCAGGATCAAACTCTCAAGTTGAAAGCATCTTGCGACGCTGTCCTTGACGTTCGAACCTCTGCACATCACCACATGGCCTTACTGAAACCATATGGCGTTTCTCTGTTTATCGTGCTTCAGGTTTTCATAAGAAAACAAGAAACCGTCCAAACAGTGAAGCTGACACTCTATGATCGAACCGAAGTTCTAAGAGCGTTGATATACAGACGTTGATCCATCGAACTGAACCAAACCGCCCACATATCTCTTCAGATATATCAATTTCAAACAGCGTAGAGACAAAAGAGACTAGATGCGCCCTAACTTTGTGGCGCGCCCCGCCTCGAATACCTCTGATTTTCTTAGTTGCGTCTCGTTGCCGTGTGGCCCGTTTGGCGCCCCGTTGAGCGCCTCAGCGCCGCCGGTGAGGGGGGTTCTACGGCTACTGACGGGTACCCGCAACCCCTTTTTTCGAGAAAAATGCATTTTTTGTGACAAACCCGATTTTTCCCATGTTTTAGGGGGTTTAGGGCAATTTCAGTACGTGGACGCAGGGTCAGATCGCAATTTTCTTAGGCAGAACAGAAACAGAATATACCAGATTTGGGGTTATCCACAGAGTCTCCCACAAGGCTCCCCGCTATCCGGACAGACTCACTGCCCGATTTTGGCCGGAATCGGCCCGATTCACACTTTGTTAACCTTCCATCCGGCGACTCGCCGGGGTGAATCGCCCCGATTCACCCATCGAAAATGCAAAAGGGACCTGCACTTTGCGTGCAGGGCCCCCGATTCACTGCAGATTTCAGGCTCAGGCCGCCTGTCGCCGCCATCCGGACGATACATAACGGCTCGCCACAAGACCCAGGATGATCACCAGATAGACGATCGGCTCAATCTGAAAGCCTTTGACCAGCCACAGATAGTGGATCGCCCCCAGGATCGCGACCGGATAGGTCAGCTTGTGCAGCTTGCGCCATTTCGCGGCACCCAGCTTGCGCACAGACAGGTTGTTCGATGTCAGCGCCAGCGGCACCATCAGCACAAAACCCAGCATCCCGACCGTCACATAGGGGCGCTTGACGATCTCGGTCCAGACACGTTCCCATGTCTGCACATCCAGCACCGCCCAGACAGTGAAATGGGCAAGGATGACAAAGAACGCGCTGACACCGATCGCCCGGCGAAACTTCAGCAGGTTCACGCCCGTCCATTTGCGCAGCGGCGTGATCAGCAGACCCAGCATCAAAAGCTTTAGCCCAAGTTCACCATATTCCCGCTCCAGCGCATTGATCGGCTCAACTCCCAAACCGCCGGTCAGGGCCAAGTAGAACAACCACGCGACCCAGGCTGCGCATACTATATATATAGTCCACGCTGGGAGCCTGCGCAGCGCACCATTCAAACGACCAGCGACATCCATCAGCAGCAGGCCTTTCCATCCTGGATCGGCGGGCACGGCACAGTCCCATAAGAACAGTAGACGCAACAATCGCCGGGCTGTGGTTTCAACAGCGTTTGACAGCCCGTGCATTCATAAAACCACTGACAGGCATCTGTCGGCATCTGCTCAACCTTCGTTTTGTCGCAGTCGGGGCATGTGATTGTCGACATCAGTTCGGTCATGCACGCACCATTTGAACCACACCAAAAATCAGGATCAGAACAAAGATCCCCAAAAGCGGCAGCAGAACCAGATCGAGATAACCAACCAACGCCGAAAGCCCAAGCGCGCCCAGCAACACCACAAGCGCCGGTGTGAAACAACAGATCGCCGCGACAAGTGTGCCGATGCCGCCGATCCAAAGGGCGCGGTTCGTCGACATCAAAAGAATTCCGTCAGGTCCATGCCTTCATAAAGGCTGGCAACTTCATCCTCGTAGCCGTTGAACATCAGTGTATCGATCCGCGGCGAAAACAGACCACCACCGATCCGCCGCTCTGTCGCCTGTGACCAGCGCGGGTGATCCACAGTCGGGTTCACATTACTATAGAAGCCGTATTCCCGCGCATTGGCCTTGTTCCAGCTGATCGGCGGCTCTTCATCCGTCAGGGTGATCCGCACAATCGACTTGATCGACTTGAAGCCATACTTCCACGGCACCACCAACCGGATCGGTGCGCCATTCTGGTTTGCAATCGGCTCACCATAAATCCCGGTCGCCATGATCGTCAGCGGATGCATCGCCTCGTCCAGGCGCAGACCCTCTACATACGGAAAATCCAGAACCCGGCGCTGCACGCCGATCATGTTTTCAGGCTGCACGACGGTTTCAAAGGCCACATATTTCGCACCAGACTGCACGCCGACCTTGTTGAGGATATCGGCCAGTTCAATGCCATTCCACGGGATAACCATTGACCACGCTTCAACACAGCGGAACCGGTAAATCCGATCCTCGACGGTCAACCCGTCCAGCAGATCAGCAAGGGCATAGTCACCAGGGTTGTCGACCATGCCATCGACCTTGATAGACCATGGCGATGTGACCAGCTTATGCGCGTTCTGGGCCGGGTCACTCTTGCCGGTCCCGAACTCATAATAGTTGTTATAGGTCGTGATTTCTTCCAGCGTGTTCGGCTCAAGCGCATCCTGCGCGGTGGCGGCGCCCGCCAGACCGATGGCACCAAGGCCGACGGTCCCCGCCAATATCTGACGGCGGTTCAGATAGACAGATTTCGGGGTGACGTCAGCGGGGGTCAGATCATTGGTCCAGCGATATGCCATGTGGCTCTCCGTTCAAGCGTGTTCGGATCAGCATATAGGTCAGAAGATCTGAAAAGTGTCTCACGATGCCGCCAGATTATTGAAATGTTCCAGAAAACGAGCGGTTTGGTCACGCCGGATCACAGAACTGTGACTGGAAATCGCGAAACAGCGTAGCTTAGGCCGCCCGATTTTTTCGTCAAGTCAGGTCGGCGGTTTCTCCCGGTGATCCGTGACCTTTCTGATGCGTAAAAACCACGATGCCAAATGAAGGCATCCTTTAATGGGAGTCTATCAAAATGCTACGCAGAACTTTCTTCGCCATGACCGCCGCCGCAGCCGTTGCAACAAGTGCTTTCGCCATGGGCGAAAAGGATATCGTGGATACCGCCGTTGAAGCCGGCACCTTCACAACACTGGTTGCCGCAGTCGAAGCTGCCGGTCTGGCCGAAACACTGAAAGGCGAAGGTCCATTCACCGTATTCGCTCCAACGGATGAAGCATTCGCTGCCCTGCCCGCAGGCACAGTCGAGGGTCTGCTTGAAGATCCAGAAGCACTGGCCGCGATCCTGACCTACCATGTTGTGCCAGGCAAAGTGATGTCGACCGACCTGACCAACGACATGTCAGCGGCAACCGTGAACGGTGCTGACGTAACCATCATGACCGAAGGCGGCGTGATGGTGAACGATGCCAATGTGGTGACCGCAGATGTGGAAGCGTCAAACGGCGTGATCCACGTGATCGACAAAGTCATCCTGCCAGCAAGCTAATTGACAAGTAACGGGGCGGCCATTGGGGGCCGCCCCTTTTTCTATCCAATTCCAATAGGGGGCAAAAATGGCAACTTTCGTTGGCATCGCCACGGGCGACTCGAACTTCAGCATTCTGGTCGCAGCACTTCAATTCATCGACGCAAACCGCGAAGGGTCCGATCTAGTCGAAACACTCAACGATCCGGATCAATCACTGACGGTTTTTGCACCAACCAATGCAGCTTTCGGGCTGCTGGCCCAGGACCTCGGGTTCGCAGGGGATAAATCCGACACCGACGCAGTGACGACCTTCCTTGTCGAAAACGTCGACGTGGAAACGCTCAACAGCGTCGTGACCTATCATGTGGCCGGCGGCGCGCTCAGCGCAGCTGACATCGCGGCAGCAGGAACCGTGGGAACGATCCAAGGTGGCAGCATCGGCGCAGGCAGCCTGCCCGCACTGGTCGATAACGAGCCCGACCTGACCGACCCAACGCTTGTGGCCACCGACATCGCAGCCGATAACGGCATTCTGCACGTGATCGACCGGGTGCTACTGCCCATCGACCTGCCCGGCAACACGCCAAAACCCACAATCGTGGAAATCGCCACTGGCAATCCGGACTTCAGCATTCTGGTGGCGGCGCTGCAGTACATCGATGCAAATCTTGAAGGGTCCGACCTGGTCGAGACCCTGTCCGATCCCGCAAATACGTTGACCGTTTTCGCACCCACCAACGCCGCCTTCGGCCAATTGGCCGCCGATCTGGGCTTTGACGGTGACACAGCCGACACTGACGCCGTGACCACGTTCCTCGTGGAAAACGTGGATGTCGAAACGCTCAACGCCGTTGTCACATATCACGTCGCCGGTGGTGCACTGACCGCAGCCGACATTGCCGCCGCTGGTTCGGTGGAGACTGTGCAAGGCGGGTCCATCGGTGCAGGCAACCTGCCCGCGCTCGAAGATAAGGAACCCGACCTGACGGACCCCACACTGGTATCGACCGATACGCTGGCCCTGAACGGGATCGTCCATGTGATCGACCGGGTCTTGCTGCCCGTCGATTTGCCCGGCAATGAACCGGAGCCGACAATCGTCGATATCGCAGTCAGCAATCCCGATTTCAGCATTCTGGTGGCGGCGCTGCAATATATCGACGCCAATCTGGACGGGTCCGAACTGGTCAGCACCCTGAACAACGCTGATGGATCGTTCACCGTTTTCGCCCCGAACAACGCAGCCTTCGGGCAACTGGCGACCGATCTGGGCTTTGACGGTGATGTCACCGATACTGATGCAGTCACCACATTCCTTGTCGAAAATGTCGATGTGGGCACGTTGAACGCGGTTGTAACCTATCACGTGTCTGGCGGGGCGCAGACAGCGGCGGATATTGCCGCAGCCGGCAGCATCCAGACCCTGCAAGGGGGCGAAATCGGGGCGGGCGAACTGCCGACCCTGACCGATCTGGAACCGGATCTGATCAACCCATCGCTGGTGGCGACGGATATCGCGGCATCAAACGGGATCATCCATGTGATTGACCGGGTGCTGTTGCCTGTCGATCTGCCGGGCAATGATGCGCCCAGCATTACCGATATCGTGGCCGCCTCTGGCGAAGGGTTTGACGACAATCCGGCAGATTTCGATATCCTGCTGGAAGCGGTCAAAACCGCCGGTCTGGCCGAAACACTGGCCGACGCCAATGTCGACCTGACCGTCTTTGCGCCCACCGACGATGCATTCGTCAAACTGGCGCAGGATGTGGGCTTCCACGGATCGGACGAGGCTGGCGCATGGTCCTATCTGGTGGATGTGCTGACCGTCGTGGGCAAGGGTGATCCGATCCCGCTCTTGACCGATGTGCTGACCTATCATGTGTCGGGTCAGTCGCTGCAGGCCAGCCAGGTACTGGGTCTGGACAACATCGAAACCCTGCAAGGCGGCACAGTCGAAGTGTCCGGCACAACGCTGATCGACAATGATCCCGATACGTTTGACGCCAACCTGATCGCCACCGACATTCAGGCCAATAACGGCATCGTGCATGTGATTGATGAGGTTCTGATCCCCACCGACCTTTTGGCCGGTGACAATGTCGATCTGAAAATCGGGACCGACGGGCGTGACTATATATACACCGGACGCGGCGACGATTTTGTCAGCGGCAAAGGCGGGAACGATTATATCCTGCTGGGTTCAGGCAACGATGTCGGCCTTGGCGGCGACGGGCGTGATCTGATCAGCGGCTGGCGCGGCGATGATCATATCGACGGCGGCGCGGGCAATGACCGGCTCTATGGCGGTAAAGGTGACGATATGGTCAAGGGCGGCACAGGCCACGACCGTATTTTCGGCGGCAAGGGCGACGACATCATCGAAGGTGGCGAAGGTCGCGACGTGATGTATGGCGGGCGTGGTGCCGATACATTCATCTTCAACGAAGGTGACGGAAACGACAAGATCCGCGACTTCAACGTGCATGTGGATCAGATCGACCTCAGCGATTACGGGTTCGCCAGCATCGAAGATCTCGACATCTCGGGCGGCTGGTTCGGCACCCATATCGATCTGGGCGATGGCAACAGCATCGACCTGTCATGGGTCCGGTCCTGGAGCCTGACCGAGGATAACTTTATCCTTTAACCCAACCCATGCCCGGCCACACTGTTGGCCGGGCATTTTTTTGTCTTGGCAACGCGATTTGGCGATTTGGGACAACGCCCGTAAACTATCGGTATTCTTTTAATTGCCGATGTTAGCATAGGTGCTGTTTTGACCATCACGTTAGACAACTACGAATCCTTCCGCATTTCTGTCACCATGGGCCAGCACGAGGTCAATTTCTTCGCGTTTAATGGTCTGCCCCGCGAAGAGGTCGCAACCCAAATCCGCGAGATGCAGCCCTTTTTCGACCGGATGCCACCGGTCCATGCACTTGGAATTGCCCCGATTTTTCTGCTGGTTGGCCGCCCATCGGGTGGGTCCGGCGGTGGCACCTATCCTGACCTGACCCGCTTGCGCGCCAGAAACGAAGCCAACCGTGCCCGCAATGATGCCGCATGGGGCGCCCCGTATGACGTGTTGGAAGCCGCCATTGCCGCATATGGACGTCATGATGGTGGTAGGCGGTTGCATGTGATCCCGTTGGAACGATGGCAACGCCCTGCCCGGGCGACAACGGTGATCCATGAATGCGCGCATGGGGTTGATCACAAGTTTCATCTGCATCGCAGGCGTCATCCACATGATCCGTTGCGTCCCGGACCGCTCTTCGCGGTGAGCGATTTCCCGACGCAACTGCCTGGGCAGGCCTGTGGCCATGGCAGCGCGCTGAACAGGGCGGTGGTGAACGCCTATGTGTCGATGACAATGGGCTTTCGCGGGGTCAGCACAGCGATGCGCCGGCAGATCATCAACAACTTCCGAAACAGCGATGCGTTCATCAACGTGCAGGACAGTTGGTGGCAAGGGCGCTTTCCCGGATTGATCTGAAGGCACGGTCAACTAAGGTCGGTCAGATCAGAACAGGTCCACGCGAAAGACAGGCCCCATGTATATTGAACCCTTCGGCGTCGAAATCTGGATGAACGAATGGGAGTTCAAATGCGAACTCAACCTCGCTGAAACCTGCGTGGAAAGCCTGACCATCGCCGAACTGATGGATATCGCAGGCAAGAACGCCGATGATCTGTCCGACATTCTGGCGATGAAAATGACCTATGGCGAAATTCGGGGGTCCGAACGGCTGCTGCGTGCCATCGCCAATCTCTACGACCGGCAGACACCGGAAAACGTGATCGTCACCCATGGCACCATCGGGGCGAACATGCTGGTCCACAAGACCATGATCAGCCGGGGCGACCGGGTTGTGGCCATCGTGCCTACGTATCAGCAGCACTATTCCATTCCCGCCAGCCTCGGGGCGGATGTGCAGCACCTGCACCTGCGCGAACAGGACGGGTTCCTGCCCGATCTAGACGCTCTGCAGGCGCTGGTCACACCCGACACCCGCATGATCGCCATCAACAATCCCAACAACCCCACCGGCGCCCTGATCGACCGGCCCATGCTGGAAGACATCGCCGCCATCGCCCGCGCCGCCGATGTCTGGATCCTCTGTGACGAGGTATATCGCGGCATCGACCAACAGGGCAGCGGCACCACCGCATCCATCGCCGATATCTACGAAAAAGGGGTCGCTACCGCTGGTATGTCCAAGGCGTTTTCGCTGGCCGGTCTGCGGCTCGGCTGGATCGCCGCACCGGAGGAAGTGATCGAGGCTGTATCAATCCACCGCGACTACGATACGATCTCGGTCGGCAAGATCGACGACCATTTCGCCACCATCGCCCTGGAAAACCACACCCGCGTGCTGGAACGCAGCCAGGCGATCACCCGGGGCAATCTGGCGACGCTCGCAAGCTGGGTCGACAACGAACCACTGATCAGCTGGGTCAGACCCCGGTCAGGCACCACAACACTGCTGAAATTTGACCTGCCGATGGGGTCTCGCGACTTCTGTTCCAAATTGCTGCAGGACACCGGCGTGATGTTCACCCCCGGATCGGTCTTCGGGATGGAAGGTTATGTGCGTATCGGTTTCGCCAATCCACCTGAGACGTTGAAAGAAGGGCTGGCGCGGGTTTCCGATTTCCTGGCGCGTCAGGCCTGAGCGCGGTTGGGATTCAATTCCTGCTGCCACTCCTCGACCGCATCCAGCGGATAGATCAGCATCAGCGTGCTTAGCGCCAGACTGTCACGGGCAATGAACGCCGCTGACAATTCCAGCGCCGCTACGATCCCGACGACATGCAAGGTGCGCATCGCATAGGCCGCAAAAAACCCGCCCATCATCCAGACATAATCCGCCACAGCGTTCAGGACACTATCACCATGGTATCCGGCGTTGATCGTGGTGGACCGGAACGCATTCAAGACGAAATCGGTATGCTCGATAATCTCCCAGCCGATCCCGGTGATGATGGCCACGGCAAACAGCACGGCAAAGCCGACACGGGGAAACAGCAAGCGGCCCAAAAGCGCAATCAACACACCATGCAGAATATGGCTCAACGTATACCAATCCGCGATATGCTGCGAATTGCCGCCGTCAAAAACGGAGCCGACCCACAGCTTCACCTCACCACAGGTGCAGATCAGCGGCTGACCCCAGAGATAAAGCGTTCCGGCGATCAAAGGCACTCCGAGCAGGGCAAAGAGATAAAGCAATCTGTGGGACATCTTGAAAATCATATCTGGTTATCGGTCCGCGCCACCTAACCCATGGGATGAGATCATTTTGCGGCCTGAATGCGGTATGATATGGGCGGCGGCGCGCAACGTTCGGTGGTGTTGCGCGACCCCCCGGAATTGGCAGGTGGCCCTCGCCGCACGAATCATCCGTTAACACTAGCGTTTCCTGCAAAACGGCCAGTCGGCATCGCGTCGGCAAAACGTCGGACTTGCGTCGGACCCTAGAGCGGCAATTTGCGGGGTTAAGGCAGCGCACAGTGGAAGTGTGAATGTGGTGTTAATGATTTGTTGCAATTGCAGGCTGAGGGCTTTGACGCGACCTCTGGAAAATACACAGGCTGCTTTGCGGGACAAAGCTTCCTTCCAACGCACGTGCGTCAATGTCCGGTTTGGTAAACTCTTCCAAAAACGGTCCTTTTTGCCACCCTCCCCTATCCCACGACAGATCAATCGCTTAGGCTGGACAAAAACCCCCGACAAAACAGAAGGGATTTTGTCACGTTTTTGCGCCTGCCAGTCGTGAGGAACTGCGGGGTCCGCAGTGCGGGACTATGCGGTCATGTGGACCCGACTTTCGAATGGCCGCTTCCAAGGTTGCTCCGTTATTGGCACATGGTTCGCGGTTTGCCCGGTCAGGTGTTGTCCACATCAGCGAGGATCACCCAACCCCCAGATGAACTGCGCACGTAGGTCAGCGCGACACGACCTTTGATGTTTTGCGTATCTCCACCAGCTTTTGGTCTCATCGCGACCGTGTATCTCCCGACGACGATGGCGGTATCACCTTGTACGATCAGAACTTCTTCGTCCCATCCCGATGTGATCTCGTAGTTTTCGATCCGTGGCGCATAACGCTCACGCATTGTCGTGATGCCAGTGGCGGTCGGAGAGCCTCCATTCGCCATGACAATCTTATCATGGCAGCATGCCAGCACACCTTCCAGATTACCGGCGTCCAACGAACCCATCCACCTCGTGACGGCCGCGCGTACTGCTTCTTTATCGGTCATTTTGTTTCTCCGTTTGTGATGTTGATAAAGTGTTGGCCGACGATCATCTCCTCGATCTGGCTGAGGAAGGCTTTGGTCTCGTCAAGGATCGAGAATTGTGCGCCTGCCGCCTTCGCTGTCCCGGTGTTCTGGAAAGTGAAGGCTTCAATGAACAGGGTCGGTCTATCAACCGCAGTGGATTTGTACGTTTGCCAATCCTTCACACCTGCCAATTCGCAAAATACAGGCCGAGCGATGGCGCGAGCATCCTTCGCAGCGATCTCGTCTGACAGGCGGACGACAAAGAACTCGGTGATTTCAGACATTGTCATACTCCTTGCTTTCGAGGAGGAAGTAATTGATTGAGTGGATTAGAATAACCGAACAATAGGTTTACACATTGTCCGAAAAACAGAACGATAAGCCGATTTCCCTAGATGACCTTCTCGTCTTGCAAGCTGTCGCCAAGGCGCGTGGATTTCGGTCTGCCGCATTACATTTGGGGCTGTCTGCAAGCCGTGTGTCAGATGTGGTTCGCCGTTGCGAGGAAAGGCTCCGCGTAAGGCTGTTCGAACGGAGTACACGCGCGGTGCAACCGACCGACACGCTTACCTCACTTTTGCTCGATGCCGAAACTCCACTGGTGAACCTGCAAAACGCTATTGCCGCTGTCGCAGACAACGACAGCGTGCCAAAAGGTGTTCTTCGTATCGGAGCCCCTGTCGCGACAGGTGATTTGTTCTTGAACGCACTGGTGGGCGAATTTGCACTCAAGTATCCGGAGGTCACTGTAGATCTACGATACGATGACGCTGTTGTTGATCCCGTGCGCGACAGCTTTGATCTGGTTGTCAGAAGCCATGCGCTTTTGCTGGCAGACCACCACGCGGTACCCATCGGACCGGCGGTTGATCTGTCTCTTGTTGCCTCACCTGCATATCTGGATCGCGCCGGAGTGCCCAAGGGTGTTAAAGATATCGCGAACCACGACGGCGTCTGTTTCCGCCTCCAGTCGGATGACCGCCTTGCGCCCTGGGTTTTTGCTACCAGTGGGCCGCACGCTACTCAAACTGCTCGGCCACGCGTCCGCGCGACGGTAGATAACCTGCCAGCGGTCATCGAAATCGCACAGGCGGGGCTCGGTCTTGCTATGGTCTATACGCACGCCGTGCAGTCAGCCTTGGCCTCGGAGACTTTGATAGAAGTCCTGCCGGGCCTGCCCGTCGCTCAACCCAAGTTCAGCCTTGCCTATCTCTCCAAGCGGCACATGCCTGCAAAAGTGCGACGTTTTGTTGACTTTGTGAAACAATGAATGGGCGGATTTGATGCGGTCTGTGATCCGATGGCGGCCATTCGTGCTTGCCGCAGCATTTGGCACTTTGGGCTCAATGACGATATTCACGAAACGACATCCCCCAAAGAACCGTGAAAAAAGGGCGCCCGAAGGCGCCCTTTTGCTTAGTGTACAACCGCGTCGTCTGGCCTTGGCCTGTTTGAGGCGGAGAGCCTGTCGCCGACGATCAATCCATCCGCACCCGCGCTGACACTGATCGTGTCGCCGTCCATGACATCACCGGCCAGGATCATCTCAGCCAGTTGGTCTTGCAACGCGCGCTGGATCACGCGCTTCAGAGGACGGGCACCGAAGACCGGATCGTAGCCTTCGTCGGCCAGCCATTTCAGCGCGGCCTCGTCGAGGTTGATCGTGATGTTCCGCCCGGCGAGCCGTTTCTCCAACCGCTTGAGCTGGATCGTGACGATCCCGGCCATGTCTTCGCGGGCGAGCCGGTCGAAGATCACCGTTTCGTCCAGACGGTTGAGGAATTCGGGCCGGAAATGGGCGCGGACCGCATCCATTACATCGCGCTTGGCCTCTGACGCATCGGCCCCGTCGGGCAGTTGGCTGAGCGCCTGCGCCCCGAGATTCGATGTCAGGATGATCAGCGTTTGCTTGAAATCCACGGTGCGGCCCTGACCATCGGTCAGCACGCCGTCATCAAGGACTTGCAGTAGGACGTTGAAGACATCAGGGTGCGCCTTTTCGACCTCGTCAAACAGGACGACCTGATAGGGACGACGCCGCACAGCTTCGGTCAGCACCCCGCCTTCGTCATAGCCGACATAGCCCGGAGGCGCGCCGATCAGACGGGCGACCGCGTGTTTTTCCATGAATTCCGACATGTCGATGCGGACCATCGCGCTGTCATCGTCAAAGAGGTATTCGGCGACCGCCTTGGTCAGTTCTGTCTTACCGACGCCGGTTGGTCCAAGGAACAGGAATGACCCCAGCGGCCGGTTTTCATCGTTCAGACCGGCACGGGCACGGCGGACCGCGTTGGCGACCGACGTGACGGCGGTTCTCTGGCCGATGACCCGCTTGCCAAGCTCTTCTTCCATGCGCAGCAGCTTGTCCCGCTCGCCTTCCAGCATTTTGGAAGTCGGGATGCCTGTCCAGCGCTCGACCACTTCGGCGATCTGTTCGGGGCGTACGGCCTCTTCGACCATCAGGTCGTCGTTTTCTTCCGCCTCGGCCAATTGCCGTTCCAGTTGCGGAATGACGCCGTAAGACAGCTCCCCGGCTTTCGCCAGATTGCCCTCGCGCTTGGCGATATCCAGATCGGCGCGGGCGCGATCCAGCTTTTCCTTGACCGCGCGCGTCCCTTCCAGCTTGTCGCGTTCGGCCTGCCATTTCGCGGTCATTTCCGATCCGCGATCCTGCAGGTCGGCCAGTTCCCGTTCCAGCTTTTCAAGCCGGTCAATGGAGGCCTTGTCGTCCTCTTTCTTCAGCGCCTCGGCTTCGATCTGCAATTGCAGGATCTGGCGGTCGAGCGCGTCGAGTTCCTCTGGCTTGCTGTCGACTTCCATACGCAGACGGCTGGCTGCCTCGTCCATCAGGTCGATGGCCTTGTCGGGCAGGAACCGGTCGGTGATGTAGCGGTGCGACAGAGTGGCGGCAGCGACAAGCGCGCTGTCGGAAATGCGCACACCGTGGTGCAGTTCGTACTTTTCCTTGATCCCGCGCAGGATGCTGACGGTGTCCGTGACGGTCGGTTCTTCCACCATCAGGGGCTGGAACCGGCGGGCAAGGGCCGCGTCTTTTTCCACGTATTTGCGGTATTCGTTCAGGGTGGTGGCCCCGACGCAGTGCAGCTCACCCCGCGCAAGCGCAGGTTTGATCAGGTTGGCGGCATCCATCGCGCCTTCGGACGCACCGGCACCGACAAGCGTGTGCATCTCGTCGATGAACAGGATGATTTCACCGGCGGCGGTTTCGATTTCTTTCAGGACGGCCTTCAGCCGTTCTTCGAACTCGCCCCGGTATTTGGCACCCGCGATCAGAGCACCCATGTCGAGCGCCATCAGTTTCTTGTTGCGCAGGGATTCCGGCACATCGCCGTCGATGATGCGCAGCGCGAGGCCTTCGGCAATCGCCGTTTTGCCCACACCGGGTTCACCGATCAGAACCGGGTTGTTCTTGGTCCGGCGCGACAGGACCTGCATGGCGCGACGAATTTCTTCGTCTCGGCCGATGATCGGGTCGATTTTGCCTTGCTCGGCAGCTTCGGTCAGGTCGCGGGCGTATTTTGCCAGGGCTTCGAAACTATCCTCTGCCGTCGCGCTGTCGGCGGTCCGGCCTTTGCGGATGTCGTTGATCGCGGCGTTCAGTGCCTTGGCGGTCACACCACCAGCATCCAGCGCATCCTTGGCCTTTGATTTCACAACAGCCAGCGCGGTCAGCAGCCGTTCGACAGGGACAAAGCTGTCGCCTGCCTTCTTGGCGATCTGTTCAGCCTCGTCGATGACCTTGGCTGTGGTGTTGTCCAGATAAACCTGAGCGGCGTCGCCGGTGACCTTGGGCTGTTTGGCCAATGCGGCCTCAACCGCGCCCATCACGGCAGGGGCATTGCCGCCTGCACGGGTGATCAGGTTCGATGCAAGCCCTTCTTCATCGTCCATCAAGGCTTTGAGCAGGTGTTCAGGCGCGAATCTCTGATGATTCTCACGCATTGCGATCGTCTGGGCGGCTTGTACGAATCCGCGCGACCGCTCGGTGAACTTGTCCAAGTTCATGGGTCTCTCCTTTGTTAAGCGCCCGATTTGGTAGGTGCCCGGCTAGGCGGCACACCCTATTGTTGGGCCTCAAATCCTAGATGGGGTCGGTAACGTTGCGTCGCAAGTCCAAAGGTATGGAATTCCATACGGGGGAGGTTTTCGGGCGTTTTCCCCGCGATTTCCAAAGCGCTTTGGGCCATATAACAGCCATGGAGGAAACGAAGATGACCCAGGTGATCATGACCACGGAGGGGACGACGCTGACAATGCAGCTTTTCCCGCTCAGCCCCGATGCTGTGCGCCGTTTGCGCGGCCCGGAGGTCGCCACGGACACCAGGGTAAAAGAGCCTTCGAAGAATAACTAGACCGCCACTCACCGTTGATCCTGCTTTTCATGCCCACCCCCATGCGAGCAGGATGACAAAGGCGCAGCCCGGGACGGCTGCGCCTTTTCATTTTGTAGTGCTGCTCAATCGGATCAGTTTGTAGTGAACGGGTCACCGTCACGTCCCTCGGGCCCGGACGGGGTGGGATAAAACGGCGCCGCCCCGCCATCAGGATCAGGTCCGCCCTTGGCGCCACGGTCTGGATCGACGACCAGATCGGTCTGCAACCCGCTCGACGTCTGTATATCGGCCTGGGTTTCGCCAGCTTCTGTACGACTGACCGGGGTTGTCAGCGGATCAACATCTTCGGGGCTGACAAAGCTGCCGCTTGTTTCAACGACGGGGGCTTGCAAGGTATCTGTTGACCGTTCCTCGATCGTGCTCATCTCGGTATTTTCGGGCGCGGCGGGAGCACCAACCGTCGTACCTGTTGGTTCCTGGCTTGCCCACAAAAGGGCTGCGAGAATGGCAATGGTCGCCACGCTCAGCACGCCGAAAATGAACATCGGGTGCTGGGTTGGGCCTTGATTTTCGGTCACACTGGACATGGCAATCTCCTGTATCTGAGTTCACCGAAACAACCGTTGGCATCTGCGGTGGTTCCCTAACCAAATTGCCGCACCCAGCCTTTCGCCTTAATTCATCAAGCGCCGCGCACGAGCGCGCACCGAAGCGGCCTTATCATCCGCGGCGCGTGCCAGCACCGCCCCAGCATCCGGTGCCCCCAGCCGCACATAGGCGTCCAACGCCCAGGCCCGCACCATTGGTTTGTCATGGGTCAGATAGGGCGCCACCACCTCTGGCGGCAAACCAACCGGGACATGCTGAACCGATTGCAGAAGATGCAGGGCGACTTCCCAATGCAGGTCGCGCGCCAGCAAATCGCTTGGGTGAGCGATGTCGTGACCCGCCTCATAGGCCGCTTTCAGCACCCAGGATGCAGCCCGCGCCGTTGTTTCATCAAGGTCCCGGCAGGCGGTCAGTAACGCATCATAGTCGGCAGGCGCGAGTTGATCTGCTACCGCCTTGAGCGTCGCGGTCGTCTTGCCGTCCCATGTCTGGAAAACCGTCATCATGTCCATGGCCGCAGCATAGCGCGATTGCACCTGCCCCGCCCAGCCGTTAGACCGCGCCAAACCGTTTGAAGGAGCCCCAGATGTCCGATGACCGCCTGATTGTTGCGATGGATGTTCCAAATGTGCTCGCCGGGCTCGATCTGGCCGAAGCACTGGGTGACACGGTCAGCTTTTACAAGATCGGGCTGGGAATGCTGACGGGCGGTGGCCTTGCGCTGGCCAATGAGCTGAAACAGGACCACGGCAAGCGCATATTTCTCGACATGAAATTCTTTGACATCGGCGCCACGGTTGAAGCTGCAGTGCGTGGTGTTGCCCAGTTTGATCTGGATTTCCTGACCGTTCACGGTGATCCGCATGTGGTGCGAGCGGCCCGCGAGGGCGCGGGTGGATCGGACATGAAGATCCTTGCCGTCACGATCCTGACCTCGCTTGACCGGGCCGATCTGGATGCCTCCTGCATCAAGGCCGGGAATGTGGCTGATCTGGTGCAGGAACGGGCCGGGATTGCCCTGTCCAACGGGGCGGATGGGGTCATCTGTTCGCCGCAAGAGGCTGCACTGGTCCGCGCCCTGCCCGAGGCTGACGGCAAACTGATCGTAACGCCGGGCGTGCGCCCGGCCGGAGCCGATCTGGGCGATCAGAAGCGGGTGATGACCCCGGCACAGGCAATTGCCGCCGGGGCCGATCACGTCGTGGTGGGCCGCCCGGTCTGGCAGGCAGCCGATCCACGGGCGGCGGCCAACGACATTCTGGCCGAATTGCGATCACCGCAAGCGACATTTCCTAATCATTAATCGGGAACCAATCCGGCGCTCACGCATTTAGGATGTGATACAAGCGACGGAGGGTGTCCCATGCATATTAAGAACTTGCGCTATAATGCTGCCAATGGCGTGTTCCAGGCTTCGGTCGATATTGAACGATTTGGTCGCACTTTTCGTTATCCCTGCGAGATTGCCGGACCACAGAATATGGAAAGGGCGGCCGTCATCGACAGATTGCGTCACAAAGCGCTGCAAATGTCTGACACGCCACTTTGACGAACCCAGATCAAGTCCGCAACGCGCTACCCTGTCCCGGTCGGTTGCGAAACCTGCTTGATCAAGACTGGCCCGACGCCTTGCGCGCCGGGCCTTTTTTGTCGTTAGGGACCCCACATTGGGTAAGGTAGGGTTTCACCCGCCTAATCGTTGATATCGGTGTCCCAGATCTTCACCTGGCCTTTTTCCAGCCCGAACACCTTGCGCATGACGATATAGGCGGCCAGCGAAAGGGCGGCGAAAATCACCAGCGTCAGGGCCAATCCGGAGGCTGATATGCCCAGCAGGATCAAGAGCCCCATGACCCCGGCCCCGATGGCGAAGCCCAGAAAGATATAGCCGGGGATCAGGACTTCGAGTGTTGCCAGCACCAGCGCGCCGGACATCCAGACCCACCATTCCGTCCAAAGTGGCATCAGTTCCTCCCTTTCAGCATCTTGAAGGCATCGGCAAAAGCGTCAACCGCATTGGCCGGCAACACAACCGTCTGGCTGCCATCGCTCGCGCCAAGCTTGCTGAGCGCCTCAACCTGTTTCAAAGCAACCTGATACTGGGCAGCCTCCAGACCGTTTTCCGCGATGGCCACAGC
Source organism: Yoonia sp. SDW83-1 (assembly GCF_046762885.1). Lineage (NCBI taxonomy): Bacteria > Pseudomonadati > Pseudomonadota > Alphaproteobacteria > Rhodobacterales > Paracoccaceae > Yoonia > Yoonia sp. SDW83-1. The sequence goes on along the minus strand of NZ_JBKQXO010000030.1, from coordinate 8,059 downwards.
GACCACCTGCGTCGCATATGCTTCGGCATCCGCCAAAACGCGCCGCGCCTCGGCGTCCTGCTTGGCGGCATAAAGCTCCGCATCGGCCTGCAACTCGACCGCCCGCTTTTGACCTTCCGCCTCGGTCACCTGCGCACGGCGGGCCCGTTCAGCGTTCAGCTGCTGCAGCATCGCCTGACGGGTCGCCTGATCGAGGTTCACGTCAAGAATTTCGGCGCGCGTCACCTCGATCCCCCAGTCATCGACCTGCTGGGCGACCTGATCGCGCACCGCGTCAATCAGGCTGGCCCGGTTGGCCTGTACCTGGTCCAGTTCCATCCGGCCAATCTCGGACCGGACAATACCTGCGACAGTTGTCGAAATCGCGCCATCCACATCGCGGATCCGGTAAACCGTCTTTTCCGGCTCGATAATCCGGTAGAACACGCTTGTTTCCACCTGCACCAGCACGTTGTCGGACGTGATCGCATCCTGCGTCATGTTGGGCAGCTGGCGTTCCAGCACCGAAACCTTATGGCGGACACGGTCCAGAAACGGCACGATCAGGTTAATCCCTGGCCCCAACACGGCGCGCAGACGGCCAAACCGTTCGACCACGTATTTCTCGGACTGCGGCACGATCCGCACCGCAGCCATTGCGCAGATGATAAGAAACACTGCGAGTATGAGATAGAGCAGGTTTTGCCCCAGGAATTCAGCGATCAGTTCTTCAATCGGCATGTATCTGTCCCTCTATTGTTATGAAGGACAGATAGTTACGTTTCAGGCTGCTTTCAATGTATGCGAATGTATACCGTTGATTTTAAAGCGTTCTGCGACAGTTGTGCCGATTGCATCCGCCGTTGCCGGGCTGAGGGTCCAACCAAGGTGCCCATGCCCCGTATTATAGAACACACGGTCGCTTTTCCCGGGCCCCACGCGTGGCATCATATTCGGCATCATCGGGCGCAGTCCGGCCCAAGGCACGCAGTTTTCAGTGGACACATCGGGGAAATGCTCCTCGCACCATTTGACCAAAGGACGCACCCGCCGTTCTAGGATATCGCGGTTTTCGCCGTTGAATTCCGCCGTACCGGCAATCCGCAGGCGGTTCTTGCCGAGACGGGATGACACGATCTTGGCCTTGTCATCCAAAAGCGATGTAGTGGGCGCCGCCGCCTGACTGGCCGCGTCATCCAGATTGACCGTGATCGAATACCCTTTCACTGGGTAGATATTCACCCGGTCGCCCAGCATCTGGGCAAACTTGCGGCTGGCCACACCGGCCGAGACGACAATGCTGTCATACCGTTCTTCATGCCCGCATTCCACATAGACACCATCGTCACGCACATGCAGGTCGGTGACTGGCGCACCCAGTTTGAACTGCACACCCTGCTTTTTCAGCCAGTCGGCCAGACCCATGGTGAATTTGTGGATGTCGCCGGTGCTGTCGCTTTCAGTCCAGAACCCGCCGATGATATCGCCACGCAGGGTGGGTTCGCGAGCCATGACCTCATCCACGGTCAATTCGCGCCGCTCAAGCCCGCCTTGGGCGAGCAGGCCGTTGACCATGCGGGCGTGCTTGAGGTCTTTTTCCGTCTTGTAAAAATGCAGGATACCGGCCGGGCTGAAATCGAAATCAACGCCGGACTTTTCCGCCATCTCGGCCAGACCGGCACGGGCGGCGACGGCCATGGCGGCAGTTTTGGTCGTGTTGGTCTTGTAGCGGGGGATATTCGCCAGAAATTCGGTCATCCAGCTGACCTTGTGCCAGCCGGGGCGCGGGTTGACGAACAAAGGCGCATCGCCCTGCAGCATCCATTTGATGCCTTTCAGAACGGTCGACCATTGGTTCCAGACCTCGGCATTGGACGCACTGAGCTGGCCGCCATTGGCGAAACTGGTTTCCATCCCGGCGTAACGCTGACGGTCATAAACCGTCACGTCGAACCCGCGGACATGCAGTGAATAGGCTGTGGTGACGCCGGTGATTCCGGCACCCAGAACGGCGATATGAGGCATGGTCATCTCCTAACCATTCGCGCTTGCGCGCTGCCCCCACCGTGTTTGGGCCTGAGAGATTCACCACCTCGGTGGCTTGCTCCTCCGGCGGGCCTTGCAGGCCACTCTGCGGCGTGTTGCACTCCAACCGGTCCATTTGCCTGAGAGTGACCGGGGCGGTTGCTCCTTCGGCGACGGACGACCGTACTCTCCCGGTCAGCGTGTTATCTGCGCCGCCTTTAGGACAGAAAATTGAGTCTGGCAAATGAATTCTGGAGGGCGATCAAAATTCTAGAATTTTGATCTACCCTGGGGGTAATCCGCCCGTCTCTGCCACCCATTTTGCCAGCCGTCCGCCATAGGACGGCACGCGGTCTTCCAGTGTGACAAAATCCTCCATCCCATACAGCGCCCACCGCTGCCCTTCGCCGCCAAAGACGATATCATCGACCGCGCGGGCTGACATCTGTGCGACGAAAAACGCGTTCCATTTGGTGGCGTCGGTACTGGATGGAAAGGCGCTTTCCCAAAGCACTGCAGTTTGTGGCAGGATGAGCCCCAACTCCTCCTCCAATTCGCGGGCGACGGTCTGGAACGTCGTCTCATGCCCTTCGCGCCCGCCACCCGGCAGGTCCCACAGGTTCGGAAAATGAATATGCGGAAAATCATCGCGCAGGATGCTGACCAGCCGGTCACCCAGAAACAGAGCAACCTTTGATCCGTGATGCGGCCCCGTTGTTTCCACCTCGTGCCCTCCCTATCATAGGACCATGCCAGCCCTGTGCCGCGATTGCCTGACCACATTTGACAGCGAAACCCGCTGTCCGCAATGCCGCAGCCCAAGGGTCACGCGGCATCCGGAACTGTTCGATCTGTCCATCGCCCATATGGATTGCGATGCGTTTTATGCCTCGGTCGAAAAACGGGACAACCCCGAACTGGCCGACAAGCCGGTGATCATCGGTGGCGGCAAGCGTGGGGTCGTGTCGACCGCCTGCTACGTCGCGCGGATCAAAGGCGTCAAATCCGCGATGCCCATGTTCAAGGCGTTGAAGCTCTGCCCTGAGGCCGTGGTGGTCCGCCCCCGGTTCGACGCCTATGTCGAAGCATCGCGCGCGATCCGGGCGATGATGGACGAGTTGACCCCGGTGGTCGAACCGCTGTCACTCGACGAGGCGTTCATGGACCTGACCGGCACCGCTCGCCTGCATCATGCGCCGCCCGCGGTCATGCTGGCGCGGCTGGTGAAACGGATGAAGGATGAATTAGGGCTGACGGGCTCTATCGGGTTGTCGCACAACAAATTCTTGGCCAAGGTCGCGTCTGACCTCGACAAACCGCGCGGCTTTTCGATCATCGGCAAGGCAGAAACCACCGCGTTCCTGCGCCCCAAATCGGTGCGCCTGATCTGGGGCATCGGCCCGGCGGCGCAGGCCAGTCTGGAGGCTGCGGGCATCCGCACATTTGACGATCTGTTGCGCTGGGACCGGCGCGATCTGCATGACCGGTTCGGAGGCACGGGTGAGCGGCTTTATTCGCTGGCGCGGGGCGAAGACGGGCGCCGCATCTCGGCCCATACACCGGTCAAGACGCTGTCGAACGAAACCACGTTCAACGAGGATACCAGCAATGTCGATATCCTAGATGGGCATATCTGGCGGATGTCCGAAAAGGTCAGCGCGCGGGCCAAGGCCAAGGATAAGGCGGGCCGGGTCGTGACGCTGAAGCTGAAGACCCATGATTTCAAAGGGATCACCAAACGGCTGAGCCTGCGGCACCCCACCCAGATCGCCGACACGATCTACCGGACCGCCCGCGCGCTGTTCGATCAGGTCGGCGACAAGGGGCCTTACCGGCTATTGGGCGTGGGCCTGTCCGAGATCACATCAGCCGACGGGGCCGACCGCGAAGGGGACCTGCTCGACCCCGGCGCGATCAAACGGGCCGAGGCCGAAAAGGCCGCTGACCTGATCCGGCAGAAGTTCGGGGCGGACGCGATCATTAAAGGGCGGGCGTTGCGGTGATGAAAGAGCCACCGGAACGGTACTGGACGCGAGCCTCAATCGACTATTTGGCTGGACGTTTGTCCCTACCAAATACACCAGACATGCAGGACTGGGCATTCCAAGTCGCGGAACCGTCGGATTTGGATCTGTACCTTGCGCTATTCGCCGAACTTCAGGGCAACGAAGATCTGCGTTTCACCTTGGCAGATATAATCATCCAAGCCTTTGAGAGCGCCCATGAGTATCTGGACGACGACCCCCGTTTGGCTGATTTTCTAAATGATCTATTGGCAAACTTCGACACCCACGCATATCAAGTTTGGTACTGGGCAAGCTTTGATGTCGATCTCGAAGACGCATGGAGTGTCGCGCCATTCATGCGATCATTGGCGACCCAAACCCAGCCATCGTCTTGACCCGTGTTGCCGACGTTCCTAATGTCTAAATACTGATCGACACCAAACAACAGGAGGGCACAAGCTGAACATGCGTATCATCCGCCGACTTCAGCATGGTCCCCGCTTTGCCCTGTAAATCCGTTTGCAGGGCATGATCCGAAACGGTCTGCCCATCATGCCGCTGCTGCGCGGCCATTTCCTGATCAGAGACCGACATGACCATTCTCAACATCAATGCCCTGGGCGTGACCCTTGGCGAACCGCTTTTCACTGACCTCAACCTGACAATTTCCAAGGGCGACCGTATCGGGCTTGTCGCCGCCAATGGGCGGGGTAAGTCGACCCTGATGGGGTGTATAGCGGGCACGTTTGACCCCACCACCGGGGATATCACCCGTGCGCGCGGCCTGCGTGTGGGGCATGTGGAACAGAACGTGCCGCCCGATGCGCTGGAGAAATCCCTTTACGATCATGTGCTTGCCGCCCTGCCCGCCGAACAGGCCGATTATGAAAGCTGGCGGGTCGATGTGGTGCTGGACGATCTGAAAGTGCCCTATGACCTGCAACAGAAACCACTCAAGGAACTCAGTGGAGGTTGGCAGCGCACCGCCCTACTGGCCGCCGCCTGGATCACCGAACCGGACCTTTTGCTGCTCGACGAACCGACCAACCATCTGGACCTGCACCGCATCGGATTGCTGCAGGACTGGCTGGGCGGCCTGCCCCGCGATGTGCCCGCCGTGATCATTAGCCATGACCGGGCGTTCCTGGATGCGGTGACCAATCGGACCTTGTTTTTAAGGGCAGAGCGGTCGCGTGACTTTGCCTTGCCATTTACCCGCGCGCGGGCAGCGCTGGATGAGGCGGACGCGGCTGATGAACGCCGCTTTGCCAATGATCTCAACAAGGCCAGCCAATTGCGCAAACAGGCGGCCAAGCTGAAGAATATCGGGATCAATTCCGGTTCTGACCTGTTGATCACCAAGACCAAGCAACTGACCGAACGGGCCGCCAAGATTGAGGCGGCGGCCAAGCCGGCCCATCACGAACGCGGCGCGGGCGATATCCGGTTGGCCAATAGCGGGACCAATGCCAAGGCGCTGATTGCGCTGGATGATGTGGCGGTGGAAACGCCGGATGGGCGGCAGCTATACACCACCGGGAAGAAATGGATCAGCCCGGGCGATCGGATTGTTCTGCTGGGCACGAATGGCACCGGCAAGACGCGGCTGATCAACATGATCCATCGCGCTATTGCGAGCGATGTGGCTGGCATCAAATGCGCGCCGACCCTTGTGGAAGGGTATTCAGATCAACACCTTAACCAGCTTTCGGATGGCGACACCCCGATGACCGCCGTCGCCGGACAATTTGATGTGGGCGACCAGCGCGCGCGCGGTTTGCTGGCGGGGGCCGGGGTGAATATCCAGATGCAGGACACGAAAATCGGTGCACTGTCCGGCGGGCAGAAGGCGCGGCTGGCGATGCTGATCCTGCGCCTGCAACAGCCGAATTTCTACCTGCTGGATGAGCCGACCAACCATCTGGATATCGAAGGGCAAGAGGCGCTGGAGGAGGAATTGATCGCCCATGGGGCCGCCTGCCTGCTGGTCAGCCACGACCGTAGTTTTCTGCGAAACGTGGGCAACCGGTTCTGGGAAATCCGGGGCAAGCGGTTGGTTGAAGTCGATGATCCGGAGGCATTTCTGGCGTCCGAAATGGCGGGGTGAGGCAACGTTCGGTGGTGCGGCACGGGTTCTGCAACACCCGGTTTGGGCGAATCGACGCGAGGCCAGTTAATATTGGGGTTTGGGGCAAAATGACCCGTCGGCATCGCGTCGGCAAAACGTCGGACTTGCGTCGGACCCCTTTGCCGGAATTTGACGGTTTAACGCAGCGCACGGTGCAAATGTGAAGGCCCCGTTAAGAACTTGGCGCTGCGGCGGCCAGTGTTCATCCCTCGTGGGTCTTGTTCTGCGCATCCATTGGACAATGACTCTTTTCCTCATTGGAGGAGGCAGTGTCTGGTTTGAGCACAAATCAAACGTGCCAAAATGATCCTTATTCGCATAGAACAATAGGGACATGGCGGAATGCTCATTCTCGCGAAACGACTTCCACTCCAGCAGCAGTGCCTGTCATCTCGATATCGACCTTGGCGCCTATAAGAATGTAGACGCCGTATGCGGCGTAAATCACCGAGAGCGCCATATGGAGACGAATGTCGATTGCCTCGACAACAAAGGGGCCAGCAGTGCCAGAGGTCAGGTATGAGAAGTCGTGCACTACGTGCAAGAGTATTAGTGGCCACAGATTTCCGGTTCGAAGGAAAACCGCACCGTACAAAACGGCGAAACCAAATGTCGCCGAAAACTTATCGACCCATCCCAGCAGGTCGAACTCCTCGAAAAAGATATTGGTGACGTGCCCGGCGCTAAAGATTGCAGCGGAGATTAAGAGCGCTCCCCATTTCCCGTATCGCATGAGCGCGGGGATCGCCACTCCACGGGCAAAGCCCTCTTCGCTAATGCCTGTGAACAGCAATGCTGCAGCATAAAACGTTATCCAGCCCCAGGATATCTCGACTGTGCCGTAGAAAAGCACTGGTGCGAATGCAGCAAGTGTCGGTAGCCATAGCAGATGGACGTTTTGAACCGAGCCCGTTAATCCAGACTTCTTAGTCCATCCAAGGTACCAGATAAGCCACAGAATGAAGATCGATTGTATCGCAGGAATAATAAGTCGCAGGGGCAGAATATCCTGCCCAGTTAGCTTGAAGATAGCGACGAGGGGCAAACCTATTGCCGCGTCCAGAACCGCAAGTGCAATCACAAAGAGCAGTGGCCGATTTACCGCGAATTCTCGAATCGGCGACATTTTTCTCCCCCCTACTATTAATAAACGATGCGTTTCGTTTTGTTAAATGTCAAGGTTAGCGGGAAATACTTGGGTTCTGGTGTTGAGGAGTAATTTGCTTGACCGATGAGCGTGACGATCAACCCCGGCGTGGGCGCCCGCGCAGCCGCAAGTCGCGTGATGCAATACTTTCTGCTGTGCGTCAGGAACTTCTGTCAGGGGGTTATGCACGTCTGACGATGGAACGTGTCGCGGCTAAGGCGGGCGTCAGCAAAGCGACCATCTATCGCTGGTGGTCGACCAAGGGCGAACTTGCACTGGAAGCCGCGGAGAGTGAGATTTCCATCGGTGTTGTTCCTGACACAGGGAATTCTGTGCGCGATTTGGATATCGCAATTCAGCAACTTATCGAAACGTTCTCTCAGCCGCTGGCATCCATCGTAATTTTTGCGGCGATTACAACAGCGGGGAATGATCCGGTGATGGCGCAGGTTTTCCGTGACAAGCACGTCTACCCATGGCGAAGATCGGCCGCCGAAGCGCTGGAACGGGCATCGAGCCGAGGCGATGTCTCACTGGACGATGTTCAGTTCATTCTGGATGTGATTGTCGGTACGGTATTTCAACGCACTTTGGTGATGAAGACACCATTGGTCGAAGGACTAAAGCAGAACCTTCTAAGCATAGTTTTCAGGACGTAATCGAAAGTCGGCTTTGTCCGGAGGCTGTGTGAAAACTCCCCTGATGATCTGAATGATGGTATGATTTCGGCATTCGTTGCGGAGGCTTTGCATGGGTCAGTTTATCGAAGGCGTG
>NZ_JBKQXO010000029.1:0-33565 GCF_046762885.1 Yoonia sp. SDW83-1 | reverse complement strand
TCCTGCCTCGGTCCCATCATCGCCAATCCCTCCCTGCAAGAGCAATTGAATCAGCGACTTATGCTTCGATCAAGGATGAGTTTTTCAACAGAATACGCAGAAAAGCTGACTTTGCAGAATTGCAGGCTCAACATCGTTACGTAGAGTAAGACGGCTCATTCCGGATGAGGTGGATGGCTCCTGCTCCGCCTGCATTGAACGTGCCAAAGTTCAGTTGTCATCGACCACCAGGAAAGGAAATACCCAACGACAGTTAAGACCGTGGGCCTGGATCACTGACCTCCAGTTGATTGCGGAGCAATCAACTGGAGGGATGGCCAAAGACGTTTTTCCAAGTGCGCGAAGCTGCTGGCCTTCTTTGAGACCTTGCCACGTTGTGTAGTCGGCATGAAAGCATCCGGATCGACCCATCACTGGGGTCGAGAACTGCGCAAGCTCGGCCATGATGTTCGGCTCATGCCGCCGTCTATGTCCAAACCCCATGTGAAGCGCTGCAAGCCTCAGGATGCGACCAGGCAACGGTCCTGCACAAGCCGGGTTTGTTCAGCGACAATGGCTCCAGTCACGTATCTGGTGAACTGACCGATTGGATGGAAGATCAGAAAATGGATCATGTCCGCGGTGCCCTGTATCACCCGCAGACCCAAGGCAAGATCGAGCGCTGGCGTCAAACGCTCAAGAACCGCATCTTGCTGGAGAACCACTAACTAACAGGCGATCTCAGCCAGCAGACCGATGCCTTCGTCGATCACTACAATCACCGACGCGACCATGAAAGCCTGCGGAACCTCACACCTGCCGATGTCTATTTCGGGTGCGGGAAGACCATTCTGAAACAACGAGAAAGGATCAAACGACAGACCATCAAAAACCGGCGCTTGCTTCACCGCAAATCCGCCGCAAAATCAGACAAACCAGATGCGCCAGACCCTCTCTTAGATCAGTCCGCTATCTGTCCCAAATCCGTGACGACTGACAGTTGGAGCAAAAAACACAGACAACTTCGGTTCCTAAGCAGCACTCTTTGTTTGCATCATCGTTTGCGCATTAGTACTCGCCCACCCCAAACCGCCTACAGTGCTGAGTCTATTCAGTAGCTGTAAAGCCAACAATGAGTTGGCGTAATCCAAAAGCAGCTCCTGCAAAGATCGCAGCAAATGTGACGGGCGCACTGAAGGCCAGCAGCGAGAATGCAGATAGACCTTGCCCGATACTGCATCCGATGGCGATGACCGCACCAACTCCCATGATAACAGCCCCGATGATCTGGCGTCGCAACTCTCGTGGGTCCTCGCAGGCCTCCCAGCGGAAATGGCCCTTGATCATGCTGCCAAGGAATGCGCCGATCCAGACGCCAGCAACAGAGCCTATGCCGAACGAGAGTGTTTGTCCGGATGCCGTCATGCCGTAGAGAATTGTTTCACCGATTGGTGCCGAGAATGTATGCCCGACGATCTGAAGATCGTCGAAGCCATTTGCGTTTACATACTGCATGCCCGCCCAAGCGCTTGTAACCGCCACGCCGACCACAACTGCCCAGAACACGGCTGATCGATCACGCCGCAACGAAGTGGCATTCAGGGCAAGTCCGATCAGCAAACACCCGATGACAATACCTGTAACGGCGACCGGAAAGCCGCTGATTTCACCGATCGTATGCGCGATTCCGCTCGGGATGGATGCTGGCTGTGTTGGTGGGAATATGGCGACGCGGATCCATGCCAATGGTCCGGAAAGTGTGACATAGGCGCTGATCCCCATGACGAGGACGATGACGAAGGACCGCAAATCGCCCCCGCCAAGTCGTGCGAGCGCACCAAAACCACAATTGCCTGCCATGGCCATCCCATAGCCGAACAGACCACCCCCCACGATACTGGCAACTGGCGACCATTGTTGTGAGAGATAAAATGATTTGCCGGGGTCAAACAGACCAATCGCCATAAGGCCGAAGCTGCCAACAATGCTGGAGCCAATGGCCAGAACCCACATCCGAAGCCGTTTGTCGTTGCTGCCATACAGGTAATCTTCGATGGCCCCAAGCGTACAAAACCGACCAAGCCGTGCTGCAAGCCCCAGTAAAACGCCGCCAAACAGCCCGATGGCTGCCGCTACATTCGCATCGCCCCATGCGTCGAGCATTGGGTGCTTCCTCCCCGTTTTTGGTCCAACGACTTGAACGGGAGGTGGTTAGACCTAATCCGTTTTGCAGAACAACTCGTAGACCAGACCGATGATCCTGCGAGATTTGTCATCCGTCAAGCTGTAGTAGATCGTCTTTCCCTCGCGACGGGGACGCACCAATCCTTCAAGGCGCAATCTCCCAAGCTGTTGGGACACCGCTGCCTGACGTGCCGATAGAAGTGTTTCCAACTCTGTGACCGATTTTTCGCCAGTTGCCAGATGGCATAGGATCATCAACCGGCCTTCGTGACTGATTGCCTTGAGATAGTTGGTCGCAATGGTTGCGTTTTCCATCATCTCGTCCAAGCGGTCATCATCGATGATGTCGTCAAAAACCGGGATTGTCATCTGCCTGTGCTGCCTTGCCTGTATACGATTTAACCTATTCGCGCTTGGTTGTGGTATGTGGCATCAATTCTCCAAATGACCACCCCTGTTTGTCGGTATTGGTGCTTCAAACCTCGCATTTCCTATTGGTTGTCACCTTTTAGTGCAAAGCTGATCCCTTCTTGATCAAGCATTTGCCCCAAGAGCCCCCAGAAGAAATCCTCGCCAGGATATCCTTCCATCCGGCCTTTCTCAGCCCCATTGACCAAAAGAATGAATGTGGGTGTGAAATTCACGCGACGTGTTAGCGCGATATCTGCCGGTAGGGGGTCTCGCAGGTTCACCCGCCGCAAGGGTGCAGCAGCACCTTCACCGGTTTTCGGGTAGATCGGCCCAATCTCGGCGTGCCAGCGTGCGCACCATATGCAACCGGGTTCTTCTGCCATCAACAGCCGCGTTTCCGCCGACAGTGATGTCATCGAAAGGATCATGGCCGTGAGAGCGGCAAGGAACCTGTAAAGAAAAACAGTGGTCAATGGCTTAAACATTCAATAATCTTAATGTGAATGTATCTTATGATCAAGGGCGGGGATTGATGCTGGACGTCAACTATCTTGGCGCGGCTTTTGCGGGCTTGTTGTCATTCTTCACGCCTTGCGTGCTTCCGATGGTGCCGTTTTATCTGTGCTACATGGCCGGTCTGTCGATGACAGAGCTGCGCGCGGACACCGAGATCAGCACCGGGGTACAAAGACGCCTGATCATATCGGCGGTGTTCTTTGCATTTGGTGTGACGACAATCTTTGTTCTGTTGGGAATGGGGGCTACGGCGATTGGTCAGGCCTTCGGTATGTGGCGCGATACGCTGCGATACGTGGCCGCCGGGATCCTGTTGCTGTTTGGCTTGCATTTTCTGGGCGTTATCCAGGTGCCTTTGTTATACCGCGAAGCAAAGATTGAAAGCACGGTCGCCCCGACGACCATTATTGGTGCCTATCTGATGGGGCTGGCATTTGGCTTTGGCTGGACGCCCTGCGTCGGCCCTGCATTGGCTGCGATCCTGATGGTCGCCAGCGGGGTGGGTGACATCTGGCGCGGCGGTTTACTTTTGCTGGTCTATGGGCTGGCGATGACAACGCCCTTTGTCCTTGCAGCCCTATTCGCCCGTCCGTTTATGGGCTGGCTGCAACGCAATCGTCGTTACCTTGCCTATGTCGAGCGGGTGATGGGCGGCATGCTGATCATCTTTGCCGTGCTGATTGCGACTAATTCGGTGAATTATATTGCGCAGTGGATGATTGAGGTCATGCCTGCCTTTACAAACCTGGGATAGGAGGACCGATTATGTACTTTCGTTCAATACTGGGTGCAGCTGCGATCATCTTTGCGCTGCCCGTGCTTGCCGTCACATTAGGTGATGATGGCCTACATAAGACAGACTGGATGCGCGAAACGTTCAAGGATCTCCGCGAGGACCTCGAAGAGGCGAGCGCCGAGGGCAAGCGGTTGATGGTCATCATTGAACAGCGCGGCTGCATCTATTGTACCAAGATGCATGAAGAGGTGTTTCCCGTGCCCGAGGTTGCAGCGGCGTTGAATGACCATTTCTTTGTCGTGCAGATCAACATGTTTGGCGATGTGGATGTGACGGATTTTGACGGTACGACCTTGTCCGAGAAGGATATGGTCCGGCGTTGGAATGCATTGTTCACGCCGACAATGATGTTTTTTCCGCAAGAGGTGGAGCCAGATCAGACTGCGGCCGAGGCCGCCGTTGCCGTCATGCCGGGTGCCTTCGAGCGATGGACCACGTTGAACCTGCTCAACTGGATAAATGAAGAGCGCTATCTGGGCGATGAAACCTTTCAAAAGTACCATGCGCGGATCATTCAGGAGCAGGGAATAACGGAATGAGAACAACGTATTAGTTGCAAACATTCAAATAGTTGATTTTGATGTTGCGACTCTCATGGTTCGTGGTCTACGGTACACAAGAGGGATTTGTGATCCGGGGAGTGACCATGAAGCGTTTAGTTGGCGCAGGCGTCGCGATAGCAATAGCGACAGTAGGATTTGCCGAAGGCGTAACGCCTGATGATGTGGCTTACAGTGAGTATGGCGAGGTCGAAATGTCCTTGTCCGGTCAAGACGGCGATCCTGTTGCCGGACAGGAAATCATGGTGGCTCGCGGCAAAGGCAATTGTATTGCCTGCCATCAGGTGACTGCATTGGATGAATATCCGTTCCACGGAGAGGTTGGCCCATCGCTTGATGGTATTGGTGAGTATCGTAGCGCTGCCGAACTACGCGGCATCGTTGCAAATGCAAAGATGACGTTTGAGGGAACGATCATGCCTGCCTTCTACCGGACCAGTGGGTTCATACGCCCAGGCGATGCTTTCACGGGTGAAGCTGCCAAGGGCGAGCTTGCACCTTTGCTGACCGCCCAGGAAATCGAAGATGTCGTCGCATATCTTCAAACACTCAAAGACTGATCTGTCATCAACAGATATACAGGAGATACCATGAAACTTACACGCAGACACACGCTTATGATGGCGGTCGGGTCAGCGGTTGCAGCCCTCATGCCGGTGCGCACCTTTGCGGCCGTCGAAGATGAGATCGCAGCTTTCACCGGTGGTGCCGAAATTGGCAGTGATGGCATCACGCTGATCGCACCAGAAATCGCCGAGAACGGGAACACCGTGCCGATCGAGGTCGACGCGCCGGGCGCAGAGGCAATCATTGTCTTTGCAGCCGGCAACCCGACCCCTTCAGTTGCGACATTCACCTTTGGTGCGCTGGCCGCATCGCAATCCGCCGCGACACGTATTCGGCTGGCCGGCACACAGGATGTGATCGCCATTGCCCGTATGCCTGACGGCAGCTTTGTACAGGCCAGTCAGGAAGTGAAAGTCACAATCGGCGGCTGCGGCGGCTAAGCGAGGAAAAAGACAATGGCAGAGAATGTAAAACCCCGCGTTCGTGTCCCCCGTGATGCAACCGCTGGCGAAGAAATCACGATCAAGACACTGATCAGTCACCCGATGGAATCGGGCCAGCGCAAAGATGGGGACGGCAACGTCATTCCGCGTTCGATCATCAATCGTTTTACCTGCACGTTCAACGGTGAGACCGTGATTGATGTTACGCTGGAGCCTGCAATTTCGACAAACCCCTACTTTGAATTTCAGGCCGTTGTTCCGGAAACGGGGACGTTTGAATTCACCTGGTACGACGACGATGGCGACGTCTACACAGACAGCAAAGAGATCACAGTCGGATAACGACAGCGGACGCGCCGGGGAGGGCAATGTCAATGAAAACAGTGTTGAGAGGTGGTATTGCCGGTGTCGCGCTTTGCGCCGCTTTCGCGGTACAGGCCGATGAAGAGGCTAACCTGGTCGTCAATGAGGAGATCGAGATTACCGTGCGGACAGACGCGCCGGAGCATCTTGAGAACCTAAGCACGATCTATTCCGGTTGGGTTTTCCGTTCGAGCGAGACGCAAGCCTTGCAGATGGACGATTTTGAAAACCCCGGCATGATCTTTGTCGATGAAGCCATTGAGGCTTGGAATACGGTCGACGGTAGCGCAGGTGAATCCTGTGTCTCTTGCCATGGTGCCCCCGAAGAGATGGCTGGCGTACGCGCCGTCTATCCCAAATGGAACGAAGACGCTGGTGAGGTGCGCACCATTGCGACGCAGGTCAACGGCTGTCGCACCGAACGGATGGGCGCGGAAGAGTGGAAGTATGACGGCGGTGATATGCTGAACATGGAAGCCCTGCTCGCCTCTGTTTCGCGCGGAATGACCATTGATGTCGCCATTGATGGACCGGCCCAGTCCACGTGGGAGAAGGGGCGGGATATTTATTACACCCGCTTTGGCCAGTTGGATCTATCCTGCGCGAATTGTCATGAAGACAATTATGGCAACAACATTCGCGCGGACCATCTCAGCCAGGGCCAGATTAACGGTTTCCCGACATATCGCTTGAAAAACGCCAAGCTGAACGGTGTCCAATCGCGCTTTCGTGGGTGTATCCGCGATACCCGCGCAGAGACTTACAGCGTCGGCGCTGAGGAAATGATCGCGCTGGAACTTTACGTCGCCTCGCGCGGCAATGGTTTGTCGGTCGAAGGGCCCGCTGTTCGAAACTAACCTCCCTGAAAGCCCGCTTCCTGCATGTCAGGGGCGGGCTTTTTTCTATCATGTTCCATTCAAAAATTGGAATATGAAGGCTTTGGTAGAAGGATTGGCGAAATGATATCTCGACGTGATTTTCTGCAAGCCAGCATGGCGGCTTCGGCGATCGTCGGTGCGTCTGGCTTTGGGAATTGGGGCAGGCTGGCCGCGCAGCAATCGCTTTCGCAAAGTGACCTGTTGCAGTTTGACACGTTTGGGAACGTATCGCTCATCCACATCACGGACATCCATGCCCAACTGAAACCGATCTGGTTTCGTGAACCTGAAATTAACCTGGGGGTTGGGTCCAATAAGGGGCAAGTGCCCCACATTACCGGCGCAGAGTTCCGCAAACTTTACGGGATCGAAGATGGTAGCGCGTCACACTACGCGCTCAGCTATGATGACTTCGCGGCCCTTGGTCAGGCTTACGGCCAGATGGGCGGCATGGATCGCGTTGCCACGGTCGTGAACAGTATCCGGGCGGAACGTCCTGATGCGCTGCTGCTGGATGGCGGCGATACCTGGCACGGCTCTTACACTTGCTACAAGACCCAAGGGCAGGACGTCGTAAACGTCATGAACCTGCTGAAGCCGGATGCGATGACGTTTCATTGGGAATTCACGCTTGGCTCTGACCGCGTGCGCGACATTGTCGGCGACCTGCCCTTTGCGGCGCTAGGCCAGAACATCTTTGACGCTGAGTGGGATGAACCGGCAGAGGATTTTGCCCCTTACAAATTCTATGAAAGCGGTGGCGTGAAGATTGCTGTGATCGGGCAGGCCTTTCCATACATGCCAATCGCCAACCCCGGATGGATGTTTCCGGAGTATTCATTCGGTATCCGTGACCAGCGGATGCAGGAAATGGTGGATGAGGTTCGTGGACAAGGCGCAGAACTGGTTGTTTGCCTGTCGCACAACGGTTTTGACGTGGACAAGAAGATGGCAGAGCGGGTGACAGGTATTGATGTCATTCTGGCTGGCCATACCCATGATGCCCTTCCCGAACCAGTTTTGATTGGTGAGACGATCATCGTCGCGTCAGGCTCCAACGGGAAGTTCGTCAGTCGGGTTGATCTGGATGTGCGCGATGGCCGGATGATGGGTTTCCGCCATAAGCTGATCCCGATCTTTGCGGACGTAATTGCCCCTGATCCGGATGTGGCTGCTGCAATCGATGCCGAACGCGCCCCGTTCCTTGATGATCTGACCGAGGTGATCGGAAAAACGGCGGATGACACGCTGCTTTATCGGCGCGGCAATTTCAACGGCTCTTGGGATGATCTGATCTGCGAGGCGCTGATCGAAGAACGCGATGCCGACATTTCCCTGTCACCCGGCGTGCGTTGGGGGCCGTCCATCATGCCCGGTCAGGACATCACCCGCGAGGATATCTGGAACGTCACCTCAATGACCTATCCCAATGCCTATCGCACTGAAATGACGGGCGAATTCATCCATACGGTTATGGAAGACGTCGCCGATAACCTGTTCAATACCGACCCTTATTACCAGCAAGGCGGTGACATGGTCCGCGTTGGTGGCATGGGCTACCGCATCGATGTCAGCAAACCCATCGGTGAGCGTATTTCGGACATGACCCTGCTCAGAACGGGTGAAGCGATTGATCCTGCGAAGACCTACGTGGTCGCGGGCTGGGCCTCGGTCAATGAGGGCACCGAGGGTCCGCCAATCTGGGATGTCGTCGAAAATCATATTCGCAACAAGGGCACGGTGAGCGTGGCGCCAAATACCAGCGTCACCGTGGCCGGTGCATGAGGAGACCAGTCGCAATGGATGAATTCTTCAAGCCCTCAAGACGCGCGTTCCTGCGTAGCGGTGCTGCGATTGCAGCAGGCACAGTTGCAGGCGGTGCGGCAGCGCAGGGCACGCCTGACCCCAAGATCACGGAGTTACAGGATTGGGCATCTTACACCGGGGCTGGCGTTGATGAAACGCCTTACGGTTTGCCGATCAAGTTCGAAAGCGACGTTGTGCGCCGCAATGTGGAGTGGCTGACAGCGTCGCCCATTTCATCAATCAATTTCACTCCGATCCACGCCCTTGATGGGACAATCACCCCGCAGGGTTGCGCGTTCGAGCGCCACCATTCCGGTGCGATTGAGCTGTCCAAGGAAGACTATCGCCTGATGATCAACGGGTTGGTCGATCGTCCATTAATTTTCACCTACGACGATTTGGAAAGGCTCCCCAGGGAAAACCATGTCTATTTTTGCGAATGCGCGGCGAATACCGGCATGGAATGGGCGGGCGCACAGCTGAACGGCGCGCAGTTTACCCACGGCATGATCCACAATATGGAATATACGGGCGTTCCGTTGCGCACATTGCTGGGCGAGGCAGGCCTCGAGGCGGCGGGCGAGCTTTCTAACAAATGGGTTTACGTCGAAGGCGCCGATGCGTCGTCCAATGGCCGTTCGATCCCAATGGAAAAGGCGCTTGATGATGTGCTTGTCGCATTCAAAGCCAATGGCGAGGCGCTGCGGATGGAACATGGCTATCCGGTGCGGCTGGTCGTACCCGGCTGGGAAGGCAACATGTGGGTCAAGTGGCTGCGCCGCGTCGAAGTCACCGACATGGCCGTGGAAAGTCGCGAAGAAACATCCAAATACACCGACGTCTATGAGAACGGCATCGCCCGTAAGTGGACATGGGTCATGGATGCCAAATCCGTCATTACTTCGCCCAGCCCGCAGATGCCGATCACGCATGGCGCAGGGCCGCTGGTGATCTCCGGCCTTGCCTGGTCCGGTCATGGGCAGATTACCCGCGTCGATGTGTCAAAAGACGGCGGGATCACGTGGGAAACCGCTAGACTTGGCAAGCAGGGCGATAGCAAGGCGCTGACCCGGTTCTATCTGGATACGGAATGGGACGGCAGCCCGATGCTGCTGCAATCCCGGGCCATCGACGAAACCGGCTATGTCCAGCCGACCAAGGATCAACTTCGCGAAATGCGCGGCGAAAACGCGGTCTACCACAACAACTGCATCCAAACCTGGTTTGTGAATGAAGAAGGGATCGCCGAGAATGTCGAAGTCTCTTAATCTATTTATCCCCGCAATCGGGGTCACTGCCCTTGGTCTTGGCCTGGCATATGGCTTGGCGTCGCGGCATTACGGCGCGCAGAAAATTGAAACGCTGGAGGCCCGTGTCCAGCAAATTGAAGCGAATGCGGCCCGCGCCAGTGCAGAGGCGCAGACTGCTGTTGAGGAAGCTGCGCGTCTGATGTCAGAGCGTGATCAGCTCCAACAAATCGCGGCTGATGCCGCCACTGCCAGCACCAGCCTGACAGCGCCTGCGCCGGTCATTGAAGGCACCTATGAACTGGGCCGTGCCGCGCTGGAGGAGGAGCTTGTCGCATGGGATGTCGATATTTTGCCGGACGGTCGCGGCCTGCCCGAAGGGCGCGGTGATGTATATACCGGGGAAGAGGTATTCGTCGAAAAATGCGCCTCTTGCCATGGTGATTTCGCCGAAGGCGTCGGCAATTGGCCTGTTCTTGCAGGCGGCTTTGACACGCTCGCCGACAAAGACCCGGTCAAGACGGTTGGGTCTTACTGGCCGCATCTGTCGACGGCTTGGGATTACATCAATCGGTCCATGCCATTTGGTGAGGCGGGTACGCTGACGCCGGATGAGACCTATGCCATCGTCGCGTATATCCTGTATTCCAACGATCTGGTTGATGACGATTTCGAGCTGAGTCACGAGAACTTCACCGAAATCGAGATGTATAACAGCGACGGGTTTGTCGTTGATGACCGGCCAGAGCTTGAATACGCCCAATGGCGGACTGAACCTTGTATGGCGAACTGCAAGGACACCGTCGAAATCACCATGCGCGCGACATTCCTGGATGTCACACCCGAGGGCGGGGGTGAGTCAGTGATGAACGACGCCACGACGGGCGACGGGCCTGTGTTCTCGGCGTCTGATGACACTGTTGCAACAACAGCTACCGACGAAACCGGTGGTCTTGATCCAACCTTGGTCGCCGCGGGCGAAGGTGCATTTCGACAGTGCAAATCCTGCCATCAGGTTGGGGAGAATGCCAGTAATCGCACGGGTCCGGCGCTGAACGGTATGCTGGGACGTTCAATCGGTTCGGTTGAGGGGTTCCGCTATTCCAATGTGTTCCAAGAGGCCAATACAGCTGGCGAGGTGTGGACAGCTGAAAACCTTGCGGCGTTCCTTGCCGACCCACGCGGAACGATGGCTGGCACGAAGATGACGTTCCGGGGCGTGCGTGAAGAGGCGGATATCGCAGCCCTGATCGCCTATCTTCAGAGCTTTGAAGACTGATGTTACGACGGCTTTTCTTCATCGCCCTTTTAGGCGCTGCGGGCACAAGCCAGGCGGAGGTTGGTGGTGATGCGGAAAATGGGCAAACCTTGTTCAGGCAATGCAGCGGCTGCCACGAGGTTGGCCAGGGCGCCCGCGATCGCATTGGCCCGCACCTGAACAATATCTTTGACCGTCCGGCTGGCGCGGCAGATGGCTATCGCTATTCCGCCGGTCTGCAACGCGCGGCGAATGGTGGCTTGGTCTGGACCTATGAGACGCTTGACGATTTCATCGAGAACCCGCGCAGGCTTGTGTCCAACACACGCATGAGTTTCCACGGCTTTGAAGCGCAACAGGAACGTGACGATTTACTTGCCTATCTACGCCAGTTTTCCGCCAGCCCCGCGAATATCCCTGAGGCAGCACCAACTGCCGCAGCCGTAGATCATGCCGTCGCACCTGAAGTTTTGGCGATTATCGGGGACCCTGCTTACGGCGAATATCTGTCAGGGGAATGCACCTCCTGCCATCAGGCCAGCGGAGCCACAGATGGGGTTCCGTCAATCATCAACTGGCCGGCTGACGATTTCGTCGTTGTGATGCACGCCTACAAGGAAGGTGTGCGGGCTCATCCTGTCATGCAGATGATGGCAGGCCGTTTATCGAATGAAGAGATCGCTGCGCTCGCGGCGTATTTTGAAAGCATCGAGTAGTTGATGCGCATAGGGGAGGAGTAATCATGACGTTCAACAGAAGGATATTTCTTGGATCTGCAGCCGTAACAGCGGGTCTATTGGCAGCACCTATGGTGCGCGCGCAAGGCAAGCCGCGTGTGGTTGTTGTGGGTGGCGGTGCGGGGGGTGCGACGGCTGCGCGCTACATTGCTAAGGATAGCCAAGGTGCAATTGATGTGACCTTGGTCGAGCCGACGCGCACCTACTACACCTGCTTTTTCTCGAACCTTTATCTTGGCGGTTTCCGCGACATGCAGTCGCTTGGTCATAGCTATGGCACACTGGCTGCGGAATACGGGATCAACGTCGTGCATGACTGGGCTGTTGGCGTTGATCGTGATGCCAAGACTGTCACGCTCGCCGGTGGAAGCAGCTTGCCTTATGATCGTCTGATCCTGTCGCCGGGCATCGACTTTGTTGATGGTGCCGTTGAGGGTTGGGATCTGTCGTCGCAAAACGCGATGCCACACGCTTATAAGGGCGGATCGCAGACTGAGCTGCTGATGGCGCAGATCATGGCGATGCCGCAGGGTGGCACATATGCGATGGTTGCGCCGCCAAATCCGTACCGCTGCCCGCCCGGCCCGTATGAACGTATCTCGATGGTGGCGCATACGCTCAAAGAGGTGAACCCGACGGCCAAGATCCTGATTGCCGACCCGAAAGAGAAGTTCTCAAAGCAGGGTCTATTCGAGGAAGGCTGGAACGATCACTACGCGGGCATGATCGAACGGATCGGTCCCGATTTCGGGGGGGCAGACGTGGTCGTTGACCCGGCAGCGATGACGCTGTCCATTGATGGCGATGTGAACAATGTCGATGTGTGTAATGTGATCCCCGCAATGAAGGCAGGCCGCATTGCAGAGATTGCGGGCATCACAGAGGGCAACTGGGCCCATGTAAATGCGGTCGATATGTCGTCGAAGATGGACGAAAATATCCATGTTCTGGGCGATGCAGCGGCGCAGGGCGATATGCCAAAATCAGGCTTTTCGGCCAATAGCCAGGCAAAGGTTTGCGCCAATGCGGTGCGTGGCGCGCTGACCGGCTCAACCGTATTCCCCGCACGCTTTGCCAATACGTGCTGGTCCTTGATCGACACGGAGAACGGCGTGAAGGTCGGTGCCACCTATGAGGCCACCGAAGAAAAGATCGCCAAGGTCGACGGTTTTATCAGCGAAACTGGCGAAAGTGACGATCTGCGTGCGGCGACCTATCAGGAATCTGTCGGTTGGTATGACGGCATTGTCGCGGACATGTTTGGCTAAAGTCATGCGGGCCTTGATTTTGATCAGGGCCCGCCTTGCTGCGCCGCCTAAGATTCTGCGAAAGGAGGAAACGATATGAAAAATCTACTTACCTGTGCGATTCTCGGTTTGGCCGCGACCCCTGTTATCGGGCAAGAGGCTGTGACCTATCCCTTTGACGGCAGCTTTGATGATGCAACCTTTGCGGTGGAAAACGCGATTATCGGCAAGGGTCTGGTCATCGACTATGTCAGCCACACCGGCGATATGCTTGCCCGGACGGCTGCGGATGTCGGCAGTACGGTACAGTTATTTGAGGCCGCCGATATATTTCTGTTCTGCTCTGCGCAAATATCGCGCGAGGTGATGGAGGCCGACCTGATGAATATCGCGCATTGCCCTTATGGGATCTTCGTGACTGAACGCGACGATGCGGTGATGGTGGGCTACCGGACATACCCGGACGGTGAAATGCAAAAGGTCCAGACACTGCTCGACGAAATCGCACAAGACGCCGTGGGCGGATAAGGATATTCATGAATTACGAAGGTTTCTTTGCCGCGTCGCTGGCGCGGTTACAGGATGAAGGTAACTATCGCGTCTTTGCCGATCTTGAACGGCATTGCGGACGCTTTCCCAAAGCTACCAATCATGGGGATGCTCCCCGCGATGTGACAATCTGGTGCTCGAACGACTATCTTGGCATGGGTCAGCATCCTGATGTACTGGTGGCCATGCATGATGCGCTGGACAATGTTGGTGCCGGTGCGGGTGGCACGCGAAACATCTCTGGCACAACGCATCACCATGTATTGCTAGAGGCGGAATTGGCCGACCTGCATGGCAAGGAAGCTGCTCTTTTGTTCACCAGCGGCTATGTCTCCAACTGGGCTGCACTTGGCACGCTGGCGGCCAAGATCCCAGATTGTCTGGTGCTGTCAGACGCGCTGAACCACGCCAGCATGATCGAAGGCATCCGTCATTCCAAAGCGGACCGGCAGATCTGGCGTCACAACGATCTTGCACATCTCGAAGAGTTACTGGCGGCGCAACCTTTGGACCGCCCGAAACTCATCGCGTTCGAAAGCGTCTATTCGATGGATGGCGATATCGCACCGATTGCCGCGATTTGTGATCTTGCCGACAAATACAACGCCATGACCTATCTGGATGAAGTGCACGCCGTTGGGCTTTACGGCCCCCGCGGCGGCGGCATTGCAGAACGTGAAGGCCTGATGCATCGGCTGACTGTCATTGAGGGTACGCTCGGCAAAGCCTTCGGGGTTATGGGCGGCTATATCGCGGCGTCGGCCGATCTGTGCGACTTTGTCCGGTCATTTGCCAGCGGGTTCATTTTCACGACTGCTTTGCCGCCTGCCGTGGTCGCTGGGGCAGCGGCGTCAATCCGGCATCTGAAAACCAGCCACACCGAACGTGCCCAACAAAAGGCCAAAGTGGCCCAAGTGCGTGCGCGGCTAGATGCCATCGGTATTCCGCATCTGGACAACCCAAGCCACATCATTCCCGTGATGGTCGGCGACCCGGTCAAATGCAAATACCTGTCTGATATCCTGATGCGTGACTACGGCATCTATATCCAGCCGATCAACTACCCCACCGTGCACAAAGGGACGGAGCGGTTACGGCTGACGCCATCGCCGGTGCATTCGGAGGCAGATGTCGACCATCTTGTCAGCGCGCTTGAGACGCTTTGGGCGCAGTGCCAACTGGCCCGTTTGCCTGTCGCAGCGCAGTAAGGTTGACCTGCGTCAAGGTTCGAAACGGCATGTCTTCTTAGCCCCTGCATAGTTAAAAGGGGCCTTAACATGCTGGAAAACCTGATCGAGCTTTATCGGTCCCGATGGCTTTGGGGTGGCGCTATGCTGACGCACCGCTTGCTTCAGCGTCCGTCAATGGCTGTCGCCTGAGCTATTCGAATTCCATCTGCTCATAGACACGCCCGGCATTCTTGGTCGCCAATTCTTCGAACGTGTCCAGATGTGCATAAGGCGATTGGTCCACGTAATAGGCGTCCGCAAGCCCGCCACCATTATCAAGGTGTTCGCCAATCTTGCCGCGCAGATATTCCAGATAACCTTTCGTATAACGCCGAACCTGATCCATATTCGTCGGGTGCCCGTGCCCGGGAATGACATAGGTCGCATTGAGCGCTTCAAATGCGGTGTCCCATGTGTCCAGCCAATCAAGGGTGTAAGTGTCTTCGAATATCGGCAGCATGCGTTCGTGAAAGGCCATGTCACCCGCAATCACAAGGTCCTGACGGGGTAGCCAGACGACCACATCGCCTGCGCTATGGGCGGGGCCAAGATAACGCACCTCAATGCGATAATCGCCCAATTCAAGGATGTATTCATCGGCAAACGTCTCGGTCGGGCCTTGCAGAAACGTGCCTTCGGCCTTGTCCTGGTTCAGTTGCTGCATGGCTTCAAGAATGCGAAACCCGCGTTCTTCGAATTCTGAGGCGGCATCCTCGTGGGCGATGATGGGCACATTTTGCTCAGCCCAATAGGAGTTACCCAGCATGGCATGCCCCTGACCGTTTTCATTAACCACCAGAACAACCGATTCTTCTGTGCGGGCTTTGATTTCCTGATGCAGCGCTTCAGCCAGCACATATGCCCCGCCGCCATTGATCACGACAACACCTTCCCCGGTGACAATGAAGCTGAGGTTGTTGTTATGGCCGGTGTTTTCGTAGGTGGGCGGGGCGGTTGCGCCAATGGCGCTAAACACACCGGGGATGAATTCAACCGGCGCACTATAAAGCGGTGAGCCCGGATACTGATCTGCGATGTCTTCGTTTGCATGTGCCGTGGTTGCGCAAATGGCGATCAAAGGTGCTGCAAACCGGATCATGCGTCGTCACCGACAAAGACAAACCCGTCACCACGCCGCTCTGCATGGCCCCAACCGCCACTGGGTAAATGGAAACCGATGAGACGCATTTGCGCAGTGCTGAGTTGATCCAGTAAGGCAAGGCGGGTTTGGGCACCCAATTCAGGATCCTGATCGGAGCCTGACAGCCATGCGGGTTTTTCGAAGGCAACATGATGGTTCACAATGCTGTCGCCCACAATCATGACGGCTTCGCCGCCCATCTGCACTTCAAACGACATGTGCCCCGGGGTATGCCCCGGTGTCAGGCGCGATAGCACACCGGGCAGGATTTCCTGATTGTCTGCAAACAGGTTGATTTGATCGGCCAGCAGTTCCAGCCGGTTCATCGCGCCGACGGCAAAGGTCACGCGCCCTTCATCAATGGTTGAGACGGTGTCAGGGTCGGTCCAGTAATCCCACTCTGCCTGCCCCATATGATAGGTCGCGTCGGGAAACATCAGATCGCCAAAATCATCCCGCACCCCCCAAAGGTGATCAGGGTGCGCATGGGTAAAGACCACATCTGTGATGTCGCTGACATCAAGCTCCAGCGTATCGAATGCATCCATCAGCTTGCCCGCACTGGGCATGAATTCCTGTCCAGCGCCGACGTCGAAGAGGATTGTGCGATCACCATCGCGTAACAGAGTGATGTTGCAGTCCGGGGTCATCGTGTCGCTGGTGATTCCGTAACGCGCCAAAATGTCATTCGCACCGTCTGGTGGTGTTTCTCTGAAAGCAAAGCTTCTTGGCAGCACAAGATTACCGTCACTCATGGTGTCAAGGCTGCGATCACCCGCGTGCAGTGTGGTTTGCGCCCAAATGCGCTGGGGGATAGCGCCGGAAAGGGCCGCCGCTATCCCGTGTTGTATCACTCTTCTGCGTGTCAGCTGCATGTCTTACCTTCATATTCGAATTATTGAATAATACGACTAGTGTTTGGCTATTGAAACAGTTTTCTTGCTGTAACAGGTCGGCGTTCAACGGAATATTTCTACCGTATCGTTACGGGTACCTGTTTCGCGGTTCGCACTAGGCGGCTCTTTGCATTTGGTGAGGCGACTGCCGACTTGCTTTGAGAGGTGCGGGTCGGCATCACGGAGAAGGGTGAGGCGATCCCCGTCGCACCCATTGTCTGGGAGGGTAAAGTGTCCGTCGTCAGACATGCCAGGGTTTAGATCCCGAAATGGAACCGATCTCTGCAGACCTTTTGGAAGGGCGTGTCGGAAACGGGACGGTCCTGTCCAGGTCGCCACGGTCGATGGCTGGATGACGGCCATCGTAACGGGCGCGGGAATTCGACCGGAAAAAAAAGCTCTTCCGGATGCAAAGAAACTCCTGCGGTTTCTGGCCAGAGACGATTCCCACGCGGCATGGAGCGGTGAATACGAACAGTTCGTGGCTTCAAATCCGCAAGACTCGGAGGAGGCGAACCGGGTTGCCGATGCTTGGTTGGATTGTGTCGGTGCGGGTCTCTACTCGATCGGCCGAACGTTGATGGCTCGAATACACGCCACAACGACCGGAATGGGTGTTACTCCCGAAACCTCGGTGGTGCTTTCTCCACCCGGCGAGCTGGCAGCCTTGCCCCTAGCGGCCGGCGATATTGGAGACGGAGCAGTCTTTTTTGAGCGATGGCCCACATCCCTCGTGCAATGCACTGCGCTGCTGGAACGGTCCTCTGACGAGGGGCGCCCTCGGGGGCTAGACTGCCCCAATTCGTGTGTAGTATGTGTGCAACATGGTCACGAAAACTGGATCGCGGACCATGGGAGAATTAGGAATGACCAACAACGCAGCCACTGCGGCGGCGATATTATCTTGTGGCCCCATGATAGATTGGATTGTTTTGTGTGTAGAATTAATAAGTTGAGTAGTGTCTGTGCACTGTGTATGCAACATGAAATCGCCTTCTGGCGCACTATGTCGGACGTTTAGCGGTTGCGCAGAGTTGGTTACATTGAGGCGCGTTGAAACCGGAGCGAATTAAGGATTTCGCTAACCCTGCAACAGTGAGTAGTCATTTGTCCCACGGCGCCCTGACCCAGGATTCAGTGAATTGAAGGTCGGCTAGGGGTAGGGGGCGATAGCAGCCCTTGCTCGTCGTGTCAGGAGACGTTTTGACAAGAGACTGATCCGGCAATCAGTGAAAGCCGACCTTCGCTGCGCTGAAGGCAAATGTCGTAAATGCGGGATTTGCTGCCATATGGTTGCCGTATATGAATGTCGGCACATGGGCATTTGTAGACCCGCGAAGGTCTATCGTCAGAACGGAAACATGAACTCGTATCGCATGTGCTAAGCCAGAAAATTAGTGCGAGTATCGGTCCATTATCTAAGCGATGGAAGCAGACTGTCGCGCCGCGAAAGCCCTTGTCAGCGAAGCCAATCGAACAGGTGATTCACTAATTTGGAAACCCGAAGCGATTGATGTTTATCAACGAGCACATCGGCAAACCACCTAACAGGATTGCAATTTGGCCCGACGACGTCTGCGCTGGTACGCTTTGGGGAGGCAGCCTTGAAACGCGTCTGCATCATCGGAATATCCGGCAAGCTGGGACAATTCATGGCGGAGCACGCCCTGACCCGCGGTCACAAAATGGTCGGCATCTGTCGGGGACAAGGCGTCCACAAGCTCGACCGTTTTGGAGCGCGGATCACGGCCTTTCCTGGGCAAACCAACGACCGCGAAGTTGTACGCCAGGCCGTGTCAGGCTGCGACGGCGTGCTTTGTGTTCTCGTGCCTTGGGGTGTAGATGGCTATGCCACCGGTACGGCGCAGGCGGTTTTGGATTTTGCAGATCCGGACGCGACTGGTCTTTTCCTGTGGCTGGCACATCAGCCGGGACGGCGTCGATGTGTATCCATGGCGTCTGAAGCTGTTCATCACCATCTTCGGGCCGCTGGCGCGTTTGTTGCGCTTTGCCGATCTTCGTGACCAAAAGGAGGCGTGCCGCCGCATCTTTGTCTCTGACACGAACTGGACATTGGTGCGTGGCTCGGATCTCGAAGAAGGCGACAGCGAGGTATTACCCGTCTGGTCACGCCATGTAAGCGCTCCGGTGCTGGCGAGCAATCCGACCCGACGCACAGGCTTCGCCATGTTCATGGTCCATGCGCTGATCGACGACAGCCTTATCCGAGAAGCGCCAGCCACCGTAAGCTGCAAGAGTGCGTCAGCGTTGTCGCATTCCAGGCCTCATGAACAGCGCTCCGGTGACGTGGCGAACCAAGCGTGAAGAGAGGGGTCTGGACTGCCTTTGCCCGCTTTGGCTATGGGCTTGGATGGGGTCGGTCGCACTCGTCCGCATGTTCACAATTGGTGCCTTGCCCTCCAGCAGTGGCACTCTGGGCACGCAATCGCATCGGGAAAGGGCATGGACAACGAGTATAAAAGGAAGCGAAAAGAACTGATCGGGTTTGCCTGAGCGCTTGACACAGTTGTCGCACTGGTAGGTTTTTTTTGGCGGCTTCATGAGCATACCACCACCATCGTCGCGCCCTTTGCCAGCTGGACGCTGGGCACGATGCTGGTCATTGTCTTCACCGACCCGCCGGATAGATAGCGCGCGCTTGGCGTGGTAGTGGCAATCCAGGAGCGCTTCGGCCGGCAATCTCTGAGGAGACTGTTCGCGCCTCTATAAAGTTAGCAAACTCTCGGAACTAGCGACTGATGTATTGAATTGCCTCTCTAAAACCGCCGTTGCTTCAGCCGATAGGCGACCCCGGTAAAGAAACCCTTTTGGATATCCTTGGAGATCAGCGAGAAGTGGATGCGCGCAGGAATCCCGGTCGCCTTGCAAGGGGCGGGCAACAGCGTGGCCTTCGTGTTGCATTGCCCGTGCCCCACGCTTTCACGTAGTCACCGTCCATTGGGAAGCCGAACTGGATATCGTCGCGAACATGGTGGAAAATTCGTTCGAGTTTGCCGCGCACTGTGGTCTCGAACTGCGTCAAACGAGCAGCCAATTCTTTGGTGGTCGGATGATCGTAGTCGGCAAGAATGTTCATGAATTTGGACTACCTAGTTCAGCTGCCTCTCTCCTCTCTCTTTGATGCAAGTCAACGCGTCACTTTAGATACGAGCAGCGACTCTGTCGTGTTGCGAAAACCGAGAACAGTACCTTGTCGGGCTTCGCCGCGTTTCTCTCCGATAGCCGTCAGACTGGAAACAACTTCACAGGTCTCATGCGTCAAGTCGTTCAACAGTCCCGTCCAGATCCATCAACAACAGCTCCACCTCAAGAACAGGTTCACGCGTTCGTATCTCGTCCGCCAGCGCTTCCATCCAGACCATATGGATCGCAGTTTCCCCCTCGCGTTCATCTGCACAGTCCTGACCGACAAAGGCCTTGCAAGCACCGCAATCACGGTGGTCGATCACGATGATCTTGCGAATGCCGTGCAGATTACGGGCCAGTTTGACGTGTTGCCAGAAGGTTTCGGCCCAGGCGCTAGTTTCATCCGCCATGACGCCAATGGCACCACCAGCCAGCACGATCTGGTCGTATTTGCCCCGCAAGCCACGCGCCGCGAGGTAGTCCGCAACCGGGGTGATCAGACGATAGTCCATGCAATTGAGCACCAAAGCCTCGGTCTGATGTGACGAGTCCGGTGCGTTTTGCGGCTTTTCCATTGCCATATCCATGGCTTTGCTCCTGTCGAATGTGTGGCGGGGCGGTCTGTCGCCGCCCCGCGCCTTGCACAATCAAAGCTGGTTGATCGGCACTTTGAGGTAGGACACGCCGTTGTCTTCTGCCGGTGGCATCTCTCCGGCGCGGATGTTCACCTGCACGGATGGCAGAATAAGCGTCGGCATCGACAGTGTCGCATCACGCGCTTCGCGCATTGCGACAAACTCATCCTCAGTCTGGTCCGCGCCGATATGGACATTCTTGGTCCGCTCTTCGCCGACAGTGGTTTCCCACTTGTATTCATCCCGACCGGGCGCTTTGTAGTCGTGGCACATGTAAAGTGTCGTCTCATCCGGCAGGGCGAGGATTTTCTGGATTGAACGGTACATCACACGCGCATCTCCACCGGGGAAATCGGCGCGTGCCGTGCCATAATCAGGCATGAAAAGCGTATCGCCCACAAAGGCCGCGTCACCGGCAACATAGGTCATGCAGGCGGGGGTGTGGCCAGGCGTATGCATCGACTTGATCGTCATGCCGCCAACGGTGAATTCCTCACCATCCTCAAACAGATGTTCAAACTGGCTGCCATCGGTCTGAAAGCCTTTCTCTACGTTAAAGACCTTGGCAAAAACGTCCTGCACGTCCTTGATATGCGCCCCAACCCCGGTGGTCCCGCCCAATTTTTCCTTCAGATAGGGGGCGGCGCTGAGATGGTCGGCATGGGCGTGGGTTTCCAAAATCCACTGCACCTTCAGATCGTTCTCTTGGACGTAAGATATAATGTCGTCGGCTGACGCTGTGCTGGTACGGCCTGACTTTGGGTCAAAGTCGAGCACAGAATCAAGGATCGCACAGTGTTGGCTGTTTGGGTCTTTGACCACATAGGACACCGTATTGGTGGGTTCATCAAAGAATGCTTTTACTTCGGGGGTCATATCGGGACTCCTTCCTTGTTTCATTGTGAACGGTCTTTCCCCGCCCCTGATTGATCATTCTCAGTTTCAGGTCCCGTTTGCCGGGTAGGTTCGGGAAAGTACCGCCTTGCCCTTGACGAGATAGGAATGTCTTCTTATCTGCGCAAGTATGAATATAAAAGAAATACAAACGACCGCAGACGATATCTGCGAAATCATGACGCTACTGTCCAATCGCAGTCGCCTGATGATCCTTTGCCTGCTGACCGAAAGCGAAAAGTCGGTGGGGCAACTCGCGGAAGCCATTGGTTCCCGTGATACGGCCGTATCCCAGCAGTTAGCCGTCTTGCGGCGCGAACGGATCGTGAAGGCCAGGCGTGAAGGGCAAACGATGTACTACCGCATTGTGCGTGACGACATCGGGAGAATGCTGGCGTTTTTATATGACACCTACTGTGCTGATGGCGCAGGGACCAAGGAGACTGCCCAATGACTCTGAAAAAAATTGACCCAAGAACCGCTCAAAAATGGATGCACGAAGGCAAGGCCGTTCTGATCGACGTGCGTGAACCGGATGAATACATCAAGGAACACGTCCCCGAAGCACATCTTGTTCCCCTGTCAGGTTTCAACCCTGAAGATTTCCCGCAGGAGCACGACAAGATAGCCGTGTTTCACTGCCGCAGCGGTGGCCGCACCGAAGCATCCGCAGCTCAGATCCTACAAACCGGTTTCCGGGAGGCCTATCAGTTGGAGGGCGGCATTCAAGCCTGGCGCGCTGCTGGTTTGCCTGTAAACGAAAACGCCAAGGCGCCGATCAGCATTATGCGACAAGTGCAGATCACCGCAGGCAGCCTTGTCCTGCTGGGCATCGTACTGGCCGTGCTGATCAACCCTTGGTTCGCAGCCATTAGTGCCTTTGTCGGCGCGGGCCTGACCCAGGCGGGGATCACAGGCAATTGCGCGATGGCGACCATACTCAAGCACATGCCTTGGAACCGCATCATTGCAAGCCAACAAGGTTTGCCCACTGCAGCCAGAGCGTAAGGAGAAGACCGATGCAGACCGGGATGCTGAAAAGGTATCTGCCTATTCTGGAGTGGATGCCGGGGTATAACCGTCAAATGCTGGCCAACGATGGCATGGCCGGTCTGATTGTAGCGATTATGTTGGTGCCGCAGGGCATGGCCTATGCCCTGCTGGCCGGTCTGCCACCAGAGGTGGGCCTGTATGCCAGCATCGTCCCGCTGGTTTTCTACGGGTTGTTGGGGAGCAGCCGCGCGCTGGCCGTGGGACCAGTGGCCATCGTCTCGTTGATGGTCGCCACAACCTTGGGCACCCTGGCCGAAGCCGGGTCTGTAGGCTACGTCGCCGGGGCTGTGCTTTTGGCATTCCTCAGCGGGGCGATCCTGCTGGGGATGGGGTTGGCGCAGTTGGGTTTTCTCGTGAACTTTCTCAGCCATCCGGTCATATCCGGATTTTCCAGTGCTGCGGCACTGGTCATCGGGTTTTCACAACTCAAACACCTTCTGGGCTTTGATATCCCGCGCAGTCACCTGATTACTGAAACAATTGGGCATGCAATCACCCATATCAGCCAAATTAATCTTGCCACCTTCGGCATTGCAGCCGTATCGCTGACGATCTTGCTGGTCTGGAAAGGCCGCATGGCTGGGTGGATGAAAGGTGCAGGCGTCAACGCGTCGGTGACTGATGCTGTATCCAAATCAGGCCCGTTGGTAGCCGTGCTGGTCACAACCTTGGCGGTCTGGTTCTTTGGCCTGAATCAAAGCGCAAGCGTCAGTATCGTCGCCGATATCCCCGCAGGTCTGCCGCCCTTCGCAATGCCCGCATTCGATCTTTCATTGATGCAGCAAATGCTGCCAGCCGCACTGCTGATCTCACTCGTTGGCTTTCTGGAAAGCGTCTCGGTCGCGAAATCGCTCGCCAGTAAACGTCGTCAAAAAATCGACGCCAATCAGGAACTGGTGGCCCTTGGTGCGGCCAATATCGGGGCATCATTCACCGGGGGCTATCCTGTCACCGGTGGCTTCAGCCGATCCTTGGTGAACTTTACAGCAGGCGCTGTCACGCCATTGGCCTCTATCATCACTGCAGTGTTGGTCGGGATCACAGTTCTGTTGCTAACCCCCCTGCTCTACTTCCTGCCGAAAGCGACGCTGGCCGCAGTTATCGTGGTGGCCGTAGCCAACTTGATCGATTTCAAGATCGTGCGCGAGACTTGGGCCTATAACAAAACCGACGCTCTGTCGCTGATCGTGACCTTCGTGGCGGTGCTGACCATCGGTATTGAATTGGGTATCGTCATCGGTGCCGGTCTGTCCATCGCGCTGTATCTTTATCGGACCAGCCGCCCCCACATCGCTGTGGTCGGACGGGTCGGCGAGACCGAGCACTTCCGCAACGTGCTGCGCCACAAGGTGCACACCGATGAAGACATCCTGATCGTGCGGGTCGACGAAAGCCTCTATTTTGCCAATACGGCCTACCTTGAGGATGAGTTGCTGGCCCGTGTCGCGGATCAACCGCAGATCAACCACTTGGTGCTGATCATGTCTGCAGTCAACTTCATCGATGCCAGTGCATTAGAGACGCTGGAGACACTGATTGAGCGGCTGAACGACTCCGGTGTCACACTGCACATGGCCGAAGTGAAAGGGCCTGTTATGGACAAGCTACAGCGCGTTGATTTTGAAGACACCTTGGGTCAGGGCCATGTCTATCTTAGCACACATGAGGCGATTGCAGATCTGAAGGCCAGTCTTGGGGCAAAGGCCGCCTGAGCCTGGCCGCACAAATCACCATCAGCTCCGTGAGATCGCGTTTTCTAAGGCCAGTTTCGCCATGCACAGCTTGTAGCAATGGGCAAACTCTGGACATGCAAGGCAGTCATCCCATTCGGTGATATCCGTTTGGATGCTGCGGCCCGATCGCGCCAGCCCGGCGCTGTCTAGCTCAAACGAAAAGACCTTGCCTTGCATCTGGTCATTGACAGAAAAATGCAGGCTGTCGTGAAACATCGTGCCGTAGCAGTGTTTGTGCTGCGTCATGCTGCAGCCTCCTGCAGAAGGATTCCGATGTCGGCCACAGTCAAAACACGCCCGCTTGATACAACCTTTTCGTCGATCACCAGACCGGGGGTCGACATGATCCCATAGCCCGCAATGGCTATGATATCGGTCACCTTTTCAATCTCGGCATCGACGCCTTCGGCCTGTGCTGCAGCGGTGGCATTCTCGGCCAAGGCTACGCATTTCTTGCAGCCGGACCCCAGTATCTTGATGTTCATTGCTTGCGTCCTTTCGTCAGACAAAGAGATGTGCAGTTGCGTTAAAGATGTAACCGATCAGAATGATCCCGACGGTGACGATCCCGATGAAGACCGCCAGCAGCGGTAGCTTGACCACCCGCTTGAGCATGATCATCGACGGTAACGACAGCGCGGTCACAGCCATCATAAACGTCAACGCAGTCCCCAGACCAACACCTCTTTGAACCAAGGCCTCTGCAATCGGTAGCGTCCCAAAAATGTCCGCATACATCGGAACGCCCGCGATTGTCGCGACCAGAACGGACCACCATTTGTCCTGCCCCAACAGCGCCGAGATAAACCCTTCGGGGATCCAGTTGTGGATAGCCGCGCCAATCCCGACACCGATCAGAACATATAGCCACACCCGCCCAGCGATCTCAGTGACCTGTTCGATAGCATAGGTCAGCCTTTCGCGTCGGCTGATTGCACCGTCATTGTCATGGTCACTGACCGGGCTCTGGTAAACGAAGTCTTCGACCTGATCCTCCAGCCTCAGCCGTCCGATCAAGGTGCCACCCAAGACAGCCAAGACCAGCCCGATGACCACGTATGCCAAGGCGATGGACCAGTTAAAAATGCTGGCCAGTAAGATCACCGAGGCCAGATCAACCAGCGGCGATGAAATCAGGAAAGAAAAGGTGACCGCCAGTGGCAAACCGGCACTGGTGAACCCGATGAAAAGCGGGATGGACGAACACGAACAAAAGGGCGTGATCGTCCCCAGCAGGGCGGCGACCGTATTGGCCCACAATCCCTGTCTTTCCCCCAAAATCCGGCGGGTGCGTTCCGGCGGGAAATAGCTTTGCACATAAGAGATACTGAAAATCAGAACGGACAGCAGGATGAAGATCTTGATCACATCATAGATGAAGAAATGAACGCTGCCGCCGATCCGCCCAGCTGTATCCAACCCAAAGCCGTCCCGCACCAAAAGCGTTACCAAATCCGACAGCCACTGCATGCGCAGCAATTGATCGTTAAGCCAGATGATTATCTCTTGCATGGGAGGACTCTGCGCCGGGGCATGTTGCGGTCGGATTGGGTCTAAGTGGCCTGACGCGCCTTAGCGTTGATATTGATCAATCCCAAATCAGATCGGTGGCTTACGTATCTTTTAGACTGTTCGCTTGACGAACTGGCGCTGAGCCGAAGCGCTGAATCAATCCGTGATCTCGCTGCAAGACAGTCAGAGCGTCAGAAGCGTTCGACCTTTAGAGCGCGCTATCTTTGGAATCCAGAAAGGACAAATAATGAACCGTTACCTTAGACTTTATAGCGCGTTAGCGGCAACTGCGGTGATGGCCGCATTGGCAAGCGCAACGCCTACTTTTGCAGATGATGATGACAATGACGACCAAATCCAGTTCATGCCGTTTGGCAACTTTGGTGGGATAAACGTGATGGCGCGCCCTGTTGATACAAATGCGGATGGTATCGTCAGCGCCTCGGAGGCTTCACATCATGCAGGAGCTGGGTTCGCCTTGTTTGACAGTGATGAAGACGGCCAGATTTCTGAGGATGAATATCTGGACAGCGCGCCAACATCCATGCCGCGGGGCCGGAGCAATACTGAACGGCTTTATGTCAACCGCATCGCGCGCTTTAAGACGATGGACGCCGACGGCGACACGCATGTGACATTGGCAGAGTTTATGGCAATCGCGCAGGAAAACTTTGAAGCTGCTGACGCCAACAGCGATGGCAACGTCACCGTTTGGGAATTTCGAGCGCAGCAGAGGCCGTTCTAATTGTAGAGCGCCTAAGTGTTCACCAAAACTTGGTAGTGACAAGACGGGCTTGCGATGTTGTCGGCTCTAGGAAAGCGCCTGCGTCAAAGCGCTGGCCAGATCAGCCATGTGATAGGGCTTTTGCAGCTTGGCGTACTTAATGTCAGGCCCAAGCGTTATCTCCGCCATTTTCTCAGCATAGCTTGCGAGGCGAACGGCAGGTTCCAAACCGCCCTCAACCTCGATCACGCCGCATCTGCAATGAGTTGCTCTGAGCCCGAAGTGACCATTTTTTTGCCATGCGACGAATGTCTGGATTCTCGGTCCAACACCTCACGATACTTCGTGTCTATTTCCAGCAAGTTATATGGCTTGCGCGACCACAAGGTCCCGCCATTTGGTAGGGTTGCCTGTTCGGCGTAGCCAGAAGTGATGACAAACTTGAGATATGGACAGGGCGTCTAAACCTGATGAATATATGTGCCCGGCGCTTCCTCCAACGGTGGAAGGCCATCTTCCGCGGCGCCGATTGTCAGAGGCACCACTTTCCCGCTGCTTTTGGCGACAAGCCATTCGGCATAGCTGGGCCACCACGAACCCGGCTTGGGGGACGTCTGGGAAAGCCATGCATCAGGGCCGATGTAATGTGCACCGCTTGGGCGGTCGTCCATGCGGAAGTGGCGTCTTGCATGGCCCGGCTCGCTAAGGATGCCACCGTTGTGGCCACCCTTTGTCAATACAAACCTCAGGTCGCAATCCGTGAAAAGCCGTGTCTTGTAGACGGACCTCCAGGGAGCGATGTGATCCGTTTCCGTTGCCACAACAAACATCGGGACGGCAATATCCTTCAGCGCGATCACTCGCCCCTCAACCGCGAAACGGCCCGCAGTCAGCCGGTTCTCTAGAAAGAGTCCGCGCAGGTATTCCGAATGCATCCGGGCGGGCATGCGCGTTGTATCGCCATTCCAGACCCCCAGATCTGTCGGAAGGTCCTCTTTACCCAGAAAATACCGATTGACCGCACGGGTATAGATCAGGTCTTCGGCTCGGATGGATGCGAATGTTCGCGCCATCTGCGGGCGGTCAAGATAGCCCTGTTCCCACATCATGTCCTCGACGAACGCGACCTGACTTTCATCGACAAACAGAAGCAATTCGCCCGCTTCACTGAAATCTACCTGCGCCGCCATCAGGGTGATCGAAGCCAGACGGTCATCGCCATCCCGGGCCATGGTGGCGGCTGCGATCGACAGCAGGGTGCCCCCCAGGCAATAGCCGTTGGCATGGACCTTCTGCCCCGGTACGATGGTATTGATCGCATCCAACGCTTTCAGAACGCCGTCCTTGCGGTAATCCTCGAGCGATAAGTCTGATTGGTCGGCGGTTGGGTTGCACCACGAGATCATGAACACGGTAAAGCCTTGATCCAAAAGGTATTTCACCATCGAGTTATACGGCGACAGGTCAAGAACGTAATACTTCATGATCCAGGCAGGTACGAACAAAACAGGCTCTGCCTGCACTTTCGGTGTTTGGGGCGAATACTGCAGTAATTCGAATAGATGATTGCGGTAAACCACCTTCCCAGGCGTTTGGGCAAGATCGATGCCAATCTGATACCCCTCGGGCGCGGGTTCGTGTGACTGGGTTAGCGTCTGGAACATGTCGTGGGTGAAAAGTGTGGCGCCATCGACCAGGTTCCTGCCGCCCTGTTTCGCGGTTGCCGCGATGATTTCGGGATTCATCCATGGAAAATTGGATGGTGACAGCAGATCAAGCATTTGCCGGGTCTGAAACTGTGTTCTGTCGGCATCCTGCTTTTGCAAGCCCCGCACGGGTTGCGTGGCATGAGCCCACCAATCCTGCACAGCCAGAAAGCCCTGTTGCCAAAGATTGAATGGCGCCTTGTTCCAAGCTGGATCTTGGAAACGGTGATCGTGGGGATTGGGGGTAAAAGGGTGTTCTGCGTCTTTTCCCGTCAGGGTCTCGGTTGTATAGCGCATCATCTTGACCGAATTGTCTTGCGCGCGCTCCATCAGTTCCAGTTGACGGCCCGGGGACCTGGCCAGATGCATGGCCCAATCGCTCCATGCTTCGGTCACCGAATGCGGAGAAATCCCACCGGTCAGCCGTGCCATTGCTGCCCTTATGGCCCGATCAAGATTCTGATGTGGATGCCTGGTGGTCTGCTTTGCGGGCGGCAATGGAACCGGCACAACGGCCAGATTGCCTTTCTTGCGCTTTGTCGCGGTCATTGGACATCCCCTTGTTGTCGGAATGAAACTAGGCGCGGGACAGGCTTTGATGATTGAGCGAGATCAACGGACCATGCCGGAAACAATGTAGGTATGGTGACCAGCTAGGAGGTTGTGCCACTGTTTTCGAATGCATTTACAGTCTTCAGGCTTGCCGGGTTCGACGTCCGGGTTGATCCCAGTTGGTTGCTGATTGTCACCCTGATCGTCTGGAGTCTTTCGCAAGGCTACTTTCCGCTTTCCGTTCCCGACCAGACCGGTGAAACCTATTTGCTGCTAGCGATTTTCGGGGCACTCGGGTTTTTTGGGTCGCTGGTGCTGCATGAGCTTGCGCACAGTCTGGTCGCCCGAAGGCTTGGCGTGAAAATCAAGGGTATCACGCTCTTCGTTTTTGGCGGCGTCGCAGAATTGGAAAGCGAGCCCAAAACAGCAGGCGCGGAGTTCTGGATCGCCATTGTGGGCCCGGTGACGAGCTTTGTACTGGCCTTTGGGTTCTGGTTGGCCGGTGCTCTGGCGCAGCTGCTGCTGACCTCAAATGTCGTGCCCGCACTTTTTTCCTATCTTGCTTTCGTCAATCTTCTGCTGGCTGTCTTTAACATGTTCCCCGCATTTCCGATGGATGGCGGCCGGGTTTACCGCGCGTTGTTGTGGAACAAAAGTGGTGACCTGCTGGATGCAACCCGGCGCGCCAGTCATTTGGGCACCATGATCGCATATGGCCTGATTGGCCTGGGTACTCTGAGCCTTATGTCCGGTCAGGGGATCGGCGCGCTGTGGCTTATCTTTATAGGTTTTTTTGTGCTCGCATCTGCGAAAGCTGCGTACCAGCAGACGCGCATCACGGCAGGTTTGAAGGGCAAGACGGTGCGTGATCTGATGACGCCCACCCCACGCTGCGTCCGACCTGACCAGACTTTGGAGGAGCTAGTTGACGAGACAATGTTGCCATACCGGACCAGTTTTGTGCCGGTTCTGCGGCGCGACAAATTGCTGGGCTATGTCGATGGCGAAATCATCCAGCAAACGGATCGTGACACATGGGCCTCGACACTGGTGGGCGACGTTCTTGTTCCCGTTGATCAGTCGAATGCTGTCGCGCCCGACCTGGCGCTCGGGGATTTCCTCGCGCGGATCACGAAAGAGAAACGCCGAAAATACCTGGTCGTGCGTGATGATACTTTGTTGGGCGTGATTACGCTGGCAGATCTGATTGATTACATCAGCCTTTTGAACGCGCTGGGGCCTGATGCAACGCAGGGCGACCCGCATGCATAAGCGAGCCCAACAACACCGGGCTCAGCGCGGCCCGCTGTCCGAGCTCATTCAAGCGGCCCGCGCAAGAGAGAGGCGGCGATATGGTTGATGACCAGACTGACGTAATCGCGTTTCTTGAACAGTTGGAACCGGGTGCCCAAAAGATCATCCAGACCCACGCTGCAATTGTTGCGCTGTATCCGTCTGAAGCGCTCAAATTGAAGCGTGCGGTTAAGTACGACTACCTCGACTTTTCAACGTTAGATCTGCGCCGCGAGATGCTGCAACGCGAAATCGCACTGAATTCCCGTGCGGCGCCTGGGCTTTATCGAGATGTTGTGCCGATTACGAAGGATGCCCCAGGCCGACTAAGCATGAATGGAACTGGCGAAGTCGTTGAATGGGTATTGCGCATGGTCCGATTTTCAGAAGAGGCGGAATTGTCCGTTATGGCTGATCACGGTCGCGTTGATACTGTCATCGCCGATGCCCTTGGCCAGTCCATCGCCACATATCACCGCGAAGCCCCAGCGATATCCGAAGATGGTGCCGTTCTTATCGAGGAGATCATTGACGAGCTTGATCGGGTGTTGTCTGGCCTGGCGGACATCCTTGAACAAAGCCGCACGCAAGTGCTGCTAAAGGAACTGCGCCATGCGCTTGTTCGATCCGCATCCTTGATGCGTGAAAGAGGACGGGCGGGTTGGGTCCGACGCTGCCACGGTGATTTGCATCTGCGCAACATCATCATGTGGAACGGTATCCCAACACCATTCGATGCGCTCGAATTTGATGAACGGCTTGGCACCTGCGACGTCTTGTATGATCTGGCGTTCCTGCTGATGGACCTGGAGCATCGCGGATTGCGCGATGAGGCGAATGCCACGCTAAACGCTTATCTTTCCCGCTGGGCTACGGATGATCATCTGACGGGACTTGCGGCCCTTCCGATATTTCTTGCTGTTCGCGCGACGATCCGGGCCATGGTTGACGCACAAACGGCTGGTTTTCAGGAAGATAGTACCGCGCTGATCGCCGATGCCGTGGGGTTCATGGATCAGGCCATGGCCTATTTGCAGTCGCAGCAGCCTGTGCTCGTCGCCGTCGGAGGCTTGTCCGGTAGCGGAAAGACCAGTCTCGCCGTGCGGGTAGCAGCCGAGATAGGCCGACGGCCAGGTGCGGTGCACATTCGAAGCGACCTGGAACGCAAGGCGCTATTCAGGGTCGATCCGCTGACCCACCTGCCGCCGAGCGCTTATGCGCCAGAGACCAATGCAAAAGTCTACGGGATCATGCGGGACAAGGCTCGACATGTTCTGTCAGCCGGTCATTCTGTTATTTTGGATTCGGTGCATGGTACGGTCGCTGAACGCGACGAGGTCGGTCGCATCGCGGCGGACTTGGGATGCCAATTCTACGGCTTGTGGCTTGACCTTGATACCGAGGCGCGCGTTGAACGTGTTGAAAGACGCATCGATGATGCATCGGATGCTGATGCAGCCGTCGCGCGCAAACAGGCGGCTATCGAAACCGGACCTATTGAATGGATCAAACTTGATGCCGCCAAAGATCCGGACACGCTTGCGCGCGAAACCCTTTCAATCATTGCGGTTGACGCAGTGCGATTGCGTACATGATCCCGGACTTA
Source organism: Yoonia sp. SDW83-1 (assembly GCF_046762885.1). Lineage (NCBI taxonomy): Bacteria > Pseudomonadati > Pseudomonadota > Alphaproteobacteria > Rhodobacterales > Paracoccaceae > Yoonia > Yoonia sp. SDW83-1. Next base: position 1,903 of record NZ_JBKQXO010000029.1, on the reverse strand, counting down.
AGATCATGTTGGTTTCGAATTCCCGCTCGTTGCTTGGTAAGTTTACGTCATCAGCGTAGTGAACATCATGACGATTGAAATCATTCTGGTCCTGTCGCTTCTCGTTCTGGCAATGATCCTGCTGGCGACCGAGTTGCTTCCGATTGAATTGGTTGCGCTACTCTTAGTTGTCGTGCTGGCCGCAACCGGTGTGCTGGACGCGGACCTGGCATTTCAGGGGTTTGCCAGTGAAACAGTTGTCATGCTTGCCTGCGTGATGGTGTTGTCGCATCGGTTGACCGCATCAGGGTTGATCGCGCGCTTCACGCGGACCCTCTTCGCCCGGCGTAAGATGACCCAGCGAAGCACATCTGCCAGCCTGATGACGGTTTCGGCGCTCATGTCCAGCTTTGTCACCAATACCAGCACAACCGCTGTTTTGATCCCGGCGGCGACCGATTTGGCAAGGCGGACAGATACGCAGCCACGGCGGTTTCTGATGCCTTTGGCGTTTGCGTCGATGATGGGTGGATCGGCGACGCTGATCGGGACCTCGACCAATCTGGCGGCAAGTGGCGTCATCGAACGGTTCGGGCTTGAGCCTTTTTCGACCTTTGAGTTTGTCGGGCCGGCGCTGGTGATCAGCCTTGCAGGGATTGCCGTCTTGACGCTGTTCGGGCCGCTCTTGTTGCCAGACACCCGGACATCGGCTGAGGAAGCACCCGAAGACCAGACCCGTTTCATGGCAACGCTGGTCGTGCCTGAAGGGTCGAAAAGCGTGGGCAGTACCATCGGAGAGCTCGACTTCGCATCGCTGTCGCTTGAACCGCTGGCCGTCAGCCGACCGGGTGGCCGGGTCGGCCCACATCCCCGGCGCAAACTGCAGGTTGCCGATCGCATTATTGTCGCGGGCCCCCGCGATGCGGTTCTGACGGCCATCAGAAATCCACGACTGGACCTCGCCTCGGACGTCGCCGCCAGTGCAGACATTGCGGCGAAGACGGTCGTCGTTGATGCCGTGATAATGCCCGGGGCACGCTGGATTGGTCAAACGCTCAAGGCGATGCGTCTGTCGCTAGAGCCTGATCTGACCATCGTCGCCTTGCACCGCAGAGGACAGGAGGCCCCGGCTCTCATTGACCGCATGCGGCTGAAGGTCGGTGATGTGCTGCTGATATCCGGGACTCGTGACCGTATTGCGACGCTGAAGGATGGCACGGAGTTATCGATACTGGGCACCCAGCATCCGTTTCCGCCAACCCAGATCGAAGGCACGTGGACGTTGATGGGGCTGTTGATGGCGATTGTCCTGGCCACGACCGGCGTGCTGCCGCTATCGGTGGGTTTGCTGCTGGCGGTGCTGATGCTTGTTCTGGCGGGTCGGATGACGCTGCAGGACAGCTTTGCGATGATCAACTGGCGCATCTTGATCCTGATCGGCGGCATGTCGAGCTTTGGGTTGGCAATGCTATCTTCCGGTGCTGCCACCTGGCTTGCGAACGGGTTGCTTGCTGTCCTCGGGGGCTATGGTCCCCATGTGCTGCTGCTGGGTCTTGGCCTGCTGACCATTCTTTTGACCCAGCCGATGTCAAATGCTGCCGCGGCCCTGACCTTGCTGCCGGTCGCGATCGAGATGGCCGCGCTTGTGGGTGCTGACCCCCATCCGTTTGTGGTGATGGTGACCTTGTCCGCCTCTTTGTCGTTTATCGCGCCGTTCGAGCCAGCCTTGTTGCTGGTCTATGGTCCCGGTCAGTACAGTTTCAGGGATTTCCCGCGCGCCGGCTTGCCGTTGACCGTGATGTCGTTGGTTTTGCTGATGGTTCTGGTTCCCGTTTTCTGGCCGCTCGAGGTATCGGTGTAGTTGGCCAAGGCTATGGCAACCCGCGTGCCGTGTCGTGGTTGACATGCCTCAACACGCGATATG
>NZ_JBKQXO010000028.1:0-39089 GCF_046762885.1 Yoonia sp. SDW83-1 | reverse complement strand
TACAGCCGTTACATCGTCTCCTGGAAACTCTGCACCAACATGAAGGCTGAAGATGTGACGGATACACTGGACCTCGCATTGCAGGCGTCTGGCTGTCGTTATTACAGTATGCATGCTGGCGATGCTGTGGTTGAACTGCATTGATGTCAGTCCTGGTAAAACTGCGCGGCAATGTTAATGAGATGGTCGCGGCAATTGGGTGGGAATGTGCAGTGAGCAGGTGACAGACGACTACGCTAATTGTTCGACCTACTACAGGCCCTCAATCAACGTGATCCCTGGGAAAGCCAAGAGCAACGCTAGAGCAAGGATTTGAAGTCCGATAAACGGCAGGAGCGATTGGAAGATTTCCCCCAGCGAAATATCGGGGGGCGCCACGCTTTTCAGATAGAAAGCTGCCGGACCGAAAGGTGGTGACAAAAAGCTAACCTGCATATTCATTGCAAATACCACGCCAAACCAAACCGGATCATAGCCCAATGAGACGACGATTGGGACGAAGATCGGCATGGTCAAAAGTGCAATACCGACCCAGTCCAAAAACATGCCCAGTACAAACAAGATCGCCATCATGAAGAGGATGATGACGATTGGTTCGTCCGAGATACCTGTGATCAGTCGGGACACAAAATCAATCCCGCCCATCAAGTTGAAGACACCTACAAGGGCAGTTGCCCCAATTCCGATCCACACAATCATGCCAACGGTCGCGAGTGTTTGCCGCGCCGCGCCAATCAGCAGGTTTACCGAGAATTCGCCTCGCACGACGGTAGACAACGTGACACCAAGAACCCCGACGGCAGAGGCTTCAGTGACACTGGCAATCCCGCCATAAATCGAACCGAGGACAAAGAAGACGACGAGGCCGGGCAAGAACAGACCCTTGAGAAGACGCAGCTTTTCGGTGGCTGGAATTTCGCCCTGTTCGGGGATCGGTGCCATCGCGGGGCTAAACTGGACCCGCACCAGAATATACAGCACGTATAGCCCCGCCAGCATCAGGCCGGGTACAAATGACGCCGTAAACAGGTCTCCGATCGAGACATTAGCGGTCAAGCCATAGACGATCAGAACAATAGATGGTGGGATCATGGTGCCCAAGGCTCCGCCCGCACAACACACACCGATCGCCAATTTGCGATCATAACCAAGGCGCAACATTTGCGGCAAAGCCAGCAGACCAAGCAAGACAACTTCTCCGCCGATGATCCCCGACATAGCCGCCAATACCACCGCAACCAGCAAGGTCTGGATCGCCACGCCGCCGCGCAGGCGGCCGCCGACGAGCCGCATCGCGTCAAACAGATCACGGGCAATGCCCGAACGATCAAGGATCGCAGCCATCAGAACGAACATCGGTACTGAGACAAAGACGAACGAATTTACAAAGCTGAAAATGCGGCTGGTGATCAGTGGCACAGCTGCGGGACCGAACCAGCCCAACGCGAAAATCAATGCAACCAACAGGGTCACAAACGCGAGCGGCATCCCTGTCAGCAGCAACACCAGGAGAGAGGCGAACATCGCAAAGGTCGCCCACTCGATGCCCATCGACTTGAGATCGGTCACAGCGGCCAGCCACTCCATCTTAGTGGTCCTTCTTCTTGAAATAGGCGATCGTCAAAATAAGGAACTGCACCGTCATAATGATGAGAATGAACAGCAAAAAGACCTTCAAAAGACCAGGCGTTGGCGGGTTCCACGCTGAACCAGATGTCTCGAGCCGGAAATCACCGGCTGGTGTCCAGATCGCGCGTTCCACACCCTTCCACGCGGCCCATGCGAACATGCCAGAGGCCAGAAAACTGATCATCGAAATAGCAATATCGAAATAGCGGCGTATCGGTTTTGGAAGGTAGTCGTAGATCAGGACGACGCGGATATGCGTGTTGCGTGCCACGACATAAAGACCACCGTAGACAAAGGCGCTGGCGGTTAGAAATATCACTGTTTCATGCGCCCAGATCGTAGGTGCGTTTAGCGCATAACGCAGAAAAATCTCGATCACGAGAATGCCTGCCGAGACCAGGATGCCAATCGCAAAAACAATCCCGACTGCATTGATGATACGGCCCAAGGCGCCAGAGTGTGGATCAGCGCCCGGGTCTTCGTGCAAGCGTTCAGCGATCTGTTCGGTCATGGCTATACCCCATTATTATCGACCCCGCCCGCAGATGTGCGCGGACGCGGTCTTTGCATATTCGATCTACTCAGAGATCATGCCTTGTGCGACGAGATAACCAGTCAAGACATCATAGACGCGCTGTGCGTTTGCGGATTGGCTTGCGACCTTGCTCCACTCGCCCTGAGCGATGGCGCGGAACTTTGCACGCTCTGCTGCTGACCAGTTATGTACTGTAATGTCGGGGTCTGCGTTTGCTTCGGCCACAGCCAGCGTGTCATTCGCTGCAAGTCTGCCGACCATATTGTGCGCGAAATCGCGGACTGACATCTCAAGAATGGCCTGAATGTCAGCTGGCATGCTGTCCCATGTGGCCTTGTTGATGGACACTTCGACCAGCGGCATGGAGTGGAAACCAGGATAGACTGGGTGCGTTGCGACATCGTGCATGCCTTGGGCATGGTTGGTTGAGAACACCGTGTAATCTGCAGCATCAATGACGCCCTTATCGAGCGACGTGAATACCTCGGAGCCGGGCAGATTGACAGGTGCGGCACCAGCTGCTGCAAAGACCTGCTGCACAAGGCCTTCAGGCGCGCGCATTTTCAGACCCGCCAAATCATCGACCCCATCGAGAGGGACCTTCGAAATAAACGCCTCGAGACCCGGTGTTGTGGCGCCAATAAAGTGTAGACCGTAGGGCTCTAGGATTTCGCGCATCAGCTCGTTGCCGCCGCCATACTCAAGAAATGCGAACATTTCATAAGGCGATGACCATGCACCCACAGGGTTGGCGATCAGACCAAATGCCGCGTCTTTGCCTGTGAAGTATGAAGTATCGGTAATGTGACCGTCGATGATACCTGCGGCCACGGCGTCCTGTGTCTCGGTGTGTTGCACGATGGAGTTGACTGGCAGCATTTCGACCTCAACCCGACCGTTGGTGAGCGCTTTGACACTTTCGGCCCACTCAACTTTGAGTTCGTAGTTTGGGTTGCCTGCAGGATCCGAGGACTGGAAGCGAAGCGCGAAATCTTGGGCTGTCGCACCGGTCGCAAGGCTGATCGTCATGGCGGCAGCGGCCGTGAGTGTTTTGAAGTTTAGCGACATTGAGATACTCCTCATTTTCAATGTTTGGGTTCAGTTCGGGTGGTGATCAAAAGACTTGGAACGCACAGTGCGCTCAACAATATCGTCAACGAGGTGCTTTGGGGGCGTTATATCAACCGCCAGTACATTTTCATCAGGCGTTGGCGGGTCCAAAATCGCTATCTGACTGTCCAGAAGAGACAGAGGCATGAAGTGGTCTTCCCGCTTTGTGATCCGGTCCGCGATGATATCGCGGTCGCCGTTCAGGAAAACGAACTGGATGTTGTCGATGCTGTCGCGCAGCAGGTCACGATAACCGCGTTTGAGCGCAGAGCACGCTATAACGACCGTTTCATTTTGGCGCGCATCTTCGGCAGCAGACGCCAACCGTTTGAGCCACGGAAGCCGCATTTCGTCTGAAAGGGGGATACCTCGCGCCATCGCGTTTTTATTTTCCGCAGAATGGTAGTCATCAGCCTCAATGAAACGCGCTCCCAGGCGCGCGGCAAGCGTGCGCCCCACCGAAGTTTTCCCAACGCCGCAAACGCCCATGATTATGATTGCGCAATGTTGGCTTTCTGCGGCCATGTCGAATCTCCCCCGTTGGTCAACACCTAAATGATTGCGCAATCATCTGTCAAATTCTCTTTTCTTTGAAAGGCATGTCCATGTATAACCCTTTAAAAGAAAGGCATAGCGTCATGAAGAAACCAACGCTCGTTGATGTAGGAAAAGAGTCTGGAGTTAGCGCAATCACTGTATCACGCGCATTGCGTGACCCTGATCGTGTATCCATCGCCCTGCGTGAACGTGTTTTCGCCGCCATCGAAAAACTTGGTTATGTCCCCGATGCAGCGGCAGCCACACTAGCATCAAACCGGTCATCGGTCATTGCCGTGTTGGTGCCCTCGTTTTCAAACTATGTTTTTTCTGACGTCCTTGCAGGCGCAAGCAACGTCATTGAGGGAACCAAGTATTCTGTCCAGATTGGTAACACCGGCTATAGCGCGCTGACCGAAGAGGCGATGATCCCGAAGTTTCTGACGCTAAAGCCTGCTGGAATCATTATTGCCGGTGTCGACCAAACAGAGAAATCTCGCAAGATGCTGGCAGCTGCTGATTGTCCGGTTGTGCAGATTATGGATACCTCCGACGATCCGATTGACGTGATCGTCGGGTTTTCAAACTTCCTGGCCTCGGCAGAGGCTGTCGCACATATGATTGAACAGGGGTTTCGGCGGATTGCATTTGTCGGTACGCGAATGGACCCTCGAACTCAGCAACGTTTGGCGGGGTATCGCAGCATAATGGAAGCACATGGGCTGTTTGATGAAGCGCTTTTGGTCACAACGCCGCAGAAATCCAGTGTTGAAATCGGCCGCCATCTGTTGGGGTCACTGCTCGAAAAAGTTCCCGGCTGCGATGGTGTCTTTTGCAACAACGACGATGTTGCCGTCGGCGTTGCGCTGGAATGTCACCGCCGCAACATCCGCATTCCACAAGACATGGGTATTTGCGGCTTCAACGATTTGGGCACGACCTCACAAATGCAGCCCGCCATCACATCCGTCAACACACCACGGGCCGAGATTGGCGCGCGGGCGGCGCAGTACATATTGGACCGAAACGCCGGTCTGCCTCAGCCAGAAAACCGCAACATTAATCTTGGGTTTGCGTTAAAGGTCAGAGCCTCCACCCAAAGAAAGACCTAGCTTTTTGTTAATTTACGTGTGGTCTCAAAGACGTGGTCAAAATCAGGGTTCAATTCCAGCCCTAAACCAGAACCGGGAGGGACTGTAATCATCCCATCCTTGATTTCTGGCAAAGCGGTTACGATATCGCGGTACCATGTCTTGTAGAACGCCCGCACGCTTTCCTGAACCAGCGCGTTGGTTGCATTCAGCGACAGATGGGTTGACGCCGCAAGGACCACCGGCCCTGTGCAGTCGTGAGGGGCAAACCGCGTGTTGACGACAGACGTGTGCTAGGCGGTATTATCTTCATCAACCGCAATGGCTTAAGTTGACGGGATGCACCGAAAGAATACGGTTAAAGGATTGGCGACGTGTCACAACCCCCTATGACAGATACCCAAATGTCTTACTCTCCCCAATCGCTCTCGCCGCAACCGTAATCTGTTGGTTATGAATTCTAACCCTAAAAAGTTTGCTCGATTTTGCCCAAGCGCTCCGTCAGTGCCATGTTTTCGCGGTAGTCGATGGGTATGACAACCATAGCCGGCCCCCTGTGATCCAACGCTGAATTCAGGGCTGACTGCAAGTCATCTGCGTTTTCGCACCTCATACCTTTCCACCCCATCGATTGGCAAAGAGCCATCCAGTCGGGATTGGCAAACGACAAATCCGTGTGAGAGCCGAACTCCTGTTCCTGTTTCCACGCGATCAGGCCGTATTCAAAATCTTCCCAGACCAATATGGTGATGTCCGAACCGAGCCGACTTGCCGTTTCCATCTCTTGGACATTCATCATGATGTCGGCGTCTCCGACGACAGCCAGAACGCGTGTATCAGGGCGCGCGTGTTTCGCAGCGATCGTACCGGGCAGCGGCATCCCCATGGAACAAAAGCCGTTTGAAATCAGACAGGTACCTGGCTGATGACATTGATAGTGACGCGCCACCCACATTTTATGCGCCCCGACGCCGGATAAGAGGATGTCGTCCGGCCCCAGAACAGCGCGCACATCAGCTAATGCTTTTTGCGGCCGGATACTGCCCTGTGTTTGGTCATCAGCATGCTTTGCGAACTCTGATAACATCTTCTCGCGCAGCTTGGCTTGAGCTGCCACATCATAGGTCGGTGATCCATCCCGCGCGACACGTTCGTTCAATTGCGCCAGACCATGCGCGAGATCGCCCACAACTTCGATATGCGGCTGATAATGCGCATCGCTTTCCGCGGGCAGAAAATCCATATGAATGATATCAAGGTCGCAAGCGGCGTTCCATTTTTCGGGACCGTATTCGACAGGATCATACCCGATGGTAATGACCAGATCAGCGGCATCGATGGCCAGTTGCGGATAGTCACGCTGACCCATGCCGACCGTGAAGAGACACCGAGGATCATCAAGATCCAGCGCGCCCTTGGCCATGAACGTCATCAAGGCACCTATGCCTGTGGTTTCGCAAAACCGCCGAAGCTCTGCGCTGGCACGGGTGCGGATGGCGCCATTGCCCGCAATGATCAGCGGGCTTTTGGCAGACTTCAATCGATCCCAAGCTTCATCAATTACCTTGTCATCAGGCACAGCACGACGAGCGCGAGCCGCGCGCAAGGGTGTGGCGTCCGTCTCAACGGCGGCAATGTCTTCTGGCAATTCGATGTGACATGCGCCGGGCTTTTCCGTTACAGCCAGTTTAATCGCCTTGTGGACGATCTCGGGGATGTTGTCGGCGTGGTTGACGGCGCATGACCACTTCGTGACGGGCCTGTACATCTCGACCACATTCATGACCTGATGGCTTTCCTTGTGCTGGCGCGTCAGGGCGCCTTGACCGGTTATCACTAGCATTGGGGCGCGATCCATGTTGCCATCGGCCACACCTGTGATCAGATTGGTGGCGCCGGGCCCGAGCGTGCCCAGACAGACGCCGACAGTGCCGGTTAGTCGACCATAAACTTCCGCCATGAAAGCGGCACCCTGTTCATGGCGCGTCAAGATGAACTCAATGGACGAGCTCTCAAGCGACATCATAAAGTCTGCATTTTCCTCGCCCGGCACACCGTAAATGCGGGTGACGCCCTCCTCTTCGAGACAGCGCACGAACAGATCTGATGCTTTCATGAAAGAGGCCTTTCTAGTGGTGCACGGGGTTCTTGAGCGAGCGTCATCCGACGCCTTGGGACAGCATAGCGTCTGCTACTTTTCTGAAGCCAGCAATATTGGCACCCTTGTTGTAGTCTACGCGACCGTCGCGGGTTCCTTCCTCAACGCAGGCGGCGTGGATGTCGGTCATGATTCCCTGCAGCGTCTCATCAATCTGGTCTGCATCGCTTAACCGGCGTATCCGATCCTGACTGATTTCCAGCCCGGATACGGCGACGCCGCCAGCATTTGCAGCCTTTCCCGGGGCAAAAAGGATGTCGGCCGACCTGAATACCGCCTTTGCAGCCGCCGTTGATGGCATGTTGGCCCCTTCGATGACCGCCAGAACACCGTTATCGATCAGCATCTCCGCGCTGTCCTTGTCCAACTCGTTCTGGGTCGCGCAGGGCGCAGCGATATCCGCTTTTACCCCCCAGGGGCCTTTGCCCGCTGTCCAATCGCCACCAAACTTGGATACGTATGCCTCAAGCGTGGTGCCTTTTTTCGCTTTGTGGGCTCTGACCCAATCGATTTTTTCTTGGGTCAAACCGTCAGGATCGTGAATAAATCCCGCGCTGTCGGACAGTGTGATGACCTTTGCGCCCAGACTTACAGCTTTCTCAGCGGCGTGAGTGGCAACATTTCCTGCGCCCGATATGATGACCGACTTGCCCTCCAAATCGTCACTATCGTGCTTCAGCATCTCGGCAAGAAAATAGACGAGACCGTACCCGGTCGCCTCGGTGCGCATCTCGCTTCCGCCAAAAGACTGTCCCTTGCCAGTTAACACACCCTGAAAGCGATTTGTGATCCGACGGTAGGCTCCAAAGAGATATCCGATCTCTCGTGATCCGACATTGATGTCGCCTGCAGGCACGTCGATATCGGGGCCAATGTAGCGATATAGTTGCTGCATGAACGCGTTACAAAACCGCATGATTTCCTGATCTGACCGCCCGGACGGATCGAAATCAGAGCCGCCTTTACCGCCTCCCATGGGCAGGCCCGTCAGTGCATTCTTGAAAGTCTGCTCAAAGCCTAGAAACTTCAGCACAGAGGTATTGACCGACGGATGAAACCGCAATCCTCCTTTAAATGGACCAATCGCGCCATTGAATTGGACGCGGTAGCCACGATTGACCTCGATTTCATTGGCGTCGTTCTGCCAGGCTACGCGAAAAGAAATAACCTGCTCCGGTTCAACAAGGCGCTCGAATATATTTGCTGATTTGAACTCCGGATGCGCATCAATGATCGGTTTGATGTCGTCAGTCACCTCTGTGACGGCTTGGTGGAATTCTGGTTGGTTGGGCGCTCGGGCATCTAGAAAATCTTCGAGGCTGTCATAGCCGTCTGCAAGTGAGAATGTCATATTTACGATCCAATCAGGGAAACATCGGGTGGTCATCAACCAGCCAGGGTGTGGGGCGTCATTCCGCCAGATAAGCTACAGCTGCAGTTTCGCGTTCTCGCCCAAGTCAGGACCATGATCGGCAAAGCAGGCTTTTATCAATTCAGACGCCATTTTTCAGATCACCCTTATCGTTCACCAAGAAACGCTATCGGACGCGCACGCATGGATGTCCCAGCGGTCGTCGTGACCATGCAAGCCGGAATGCTGGCCATGATGTCCCAAAATCTATCCTGTTCTCGTGTCATGCACTGTCTATGGCTTGTCTAACCAAAGCGACAAGACAACCAATCGGTTCCCAAAAAAATTCCATTATTTTGTTATAATGCGCTGGACGGGTTGACCAACCCGCGCGTCGGCCAGCGAACGGTCACGAAACTGAAACTCTTACATCTGCATGAAGTTTGTGGCCTACCTCCAGTGACACGAGCCAACACAGTCTGAGTGCAACTAAACAGGACATCGTGCGGACGCTAATCGAAGCCCATGAAAGTGTACCTACGTAAGGAATCCAAGCAGATGCTGTTCTGTGACTCTCAGTCCAGATAGTGTTTTGGGTTGAACGTGCGGCGGCTGTCGCCCTGCCAGTGCGATCACGTCGGGATGGATATAGCTGTTGCGCGCAATCGACGGTGTATTGTGTAACAGACTTGCAGCGGCGCTTGCCATGTCCTTGATTGTGGCGTGCCCTTTCAGGGCAACCTCAAACGCAGCACATGTCCCCGCCCAGGTTCGGAACGTCTTTGCCGTGACACCTTCGGTACCCGCTGCGTCTGAGATGTAATTGTTCAGCACGTCAGAGGTCAGCGTTTGCGGCGCGCCGTCATCGTCAACCCATGTCAATAAGGTGGCGCCCGGCAAGTCATCAATCTTACCAAGAATACGCGCGAGTTTCGCGTCCGTAGTCTTGGTCTTCACTTTCTGACCGCCCTTGGCACGATACTTCAGTATTATTTCGTTGCCCGAAACAGCGATGTGCCGATTGCGCAAGGTCAGCGCACCATAGCTGCCATTTTCTTCAAGGTATTGCGGGTTTCCGATGCGCAACGCCGTCCGATCTATCAGGGTCACAGCAGCTGCAAGAGCAAACTTCTTTTCGCCAACATCTTCTTGCAGATCAGCTTGCAATTGGCGCCGAATGCGGGGGAGGGCGCGGCCGAATGAAGATAGATCGTCGAACTTGGCTTCCGCCTGCAACGTGGTCCAATCGGGGTGATACACATATTGCTTGCGCCGCTTGGCGTCGCGCCCGGTTGCCAATAGATGGCCGTTGGGCAACGGACACATCCAGACATCTTCATAGGCGGGCGGCACTGCGAGTGCCGCAAGCCGCTGCCGTTCGTTGAGGTCTGTGATCAAACTTCCCTTGGGATCAAAATAGGAGAAGCCCCGGCCACGCCGCCTTCGGCTGATCCCCGCTTCACTATCCGGGTAGTAGACCAAACCAGCTGGCGTCACTCTTTGCGTACCTCGGAAGACAACTTCAGCACTTTTGTGCCATCGTCCTGTTTGATTTCAAGCGCCGGATCATCATCTGACCCGTTGCGTGTAACGTCAGATCCTTTGATAGAGCGCGTTATGGATTTGGTATGAACTGCATCCACAGTACCTTCCGCGGTCCCTTGTCCCCAGTCCCATTTGACTTTGTCACCTGATTGGTAGCTCATATCGCCTCCTACTTAAGCTACAGATGATAACGCCGCTTCCCGCCAAACGTTCCCATCTTGGCGGCCGGGCGCATGGGAAATTCGGCTTTTTGTCTGACTTCAGCGTCATGGATCCAAGAGAGGCCTTAACTTAAGAGCGCTTGGCTCATCGTATCGCTTTGATCATGCGGCGTTCGTGCCGTGCGGTGAGACCGCCTTTCTAGGGAACATGCAGATGTGCCTTGGGACAGGCTCGTTGCATGATGGACGTTTTGGCGAGGTCCACGGGCAGCGTGGATGGCGTTGTCGACAACGGCGGCCCTGATCCCTTGTCTGGCTACATGGTTGTGGCCGCAGACGACAAGGGCACGGCGGTAAAGATCGCAAATGGCTGCCCCATCCTTGAAAATGAAGGCCGTATTGAAGTGGCCGAGCTTGTGGAGATGTAGGGCAATTGGCTGAGGAACAGGTGATGGTGAATAATCTCTGCACGGGGCGATGTCTTTGTGGGCATATCCGTATCACGGTTTCTGGTGCGTTTTCGGTTTTGTGCTTTTGTTAGGATTGCCAGCGGATCTCGGGTGGTGGTCACCTTCCGCAAGCCGCATTTGCAAACACATGCGTCGAAATCGCAGGAACACCCGATACCTATCATTGGAAATCCGACGCGGGAAACGACTTGCTGCTTGGCTATTGTCCTAACTGCGGCTCTCCCATTTATAAGATCACGTCAAAACTGCCTGTTATGCTATTTGTTGCTGTTGGTTTGCTGAATGACCACGCTTTGTTTCAATCTCCTCACCAGGCGTTTGCCGAAGGATGTCAGGTTTGGGATGCGCAGGGCAAATGACGTACGAAATAGAAATTTTGTAATGCAAAGGTGAATGATGGAAAACGCTAACGCAACAGGTCCAACTGGGGTCTTGTTTTGGATCGCGGGTGTGGTCGCACTTGTTTGGAACGGCCTTGGCTGCATCAACTTTGTCCAGCAGATGAGTCCGGCCGGGCTCGCCACTTTACCACCAGAGTATCAAGCATTCATTGAAACCCGACCCAAGTGGGCGCTGATTGGTTTTGCTGTATCGGTTATTGCTGGATTAATCGGTGCTGTCCTGCTGTTGATGGGGTCAAGCAAGTCGGTTCTAGCCTTCGTCTTGTCAGGCGTTGGTGCCATTGTCGCAACGTTTTCAACCCTCAGTACGGGGATCACGTTCTTCATCATAGGCGGCGCTATCTCTATAGTTTTAGCTGCCGTTTTCGCGTGATATTCTTGGCGAAGGCTTAGCTGAGATCGCCGCCGATAGGCCAGCTTTGCGGACGAATCATTGGTAATCGGGCTGACTAGGTAGCAGGGTCAGGTTCTCGATAGAGTTGCAGTTATTTCTGCAATTTGAGGAGAACGAAATGGATTACTTTGCGGTCGGTTGCAATCTGCGTGATTGACGCCAAAGGCAACGCCGTTCTGGAACGGTCCGTCGCTTGTGAAATCGGGGACATTACGCAGTGTCTAAGGAGTTTCCCAGCATGGGAGCTGCGGATCAAAGGTTTGCCACTGGCGATTTGCCCGGGCTGCGTGACAAGAACGGCATGATCGGCATTAAACTCCATGAGTGCGTCGAAATCTTCCGCAGTTATCGATTTGTCAGCTGTTGATCAGATCCCAGAACATTGTGGTCAGGCATGTGTAGACCCCTCCTAACAATTGGTTTGCATTAAATTCACGATACAGGCCCTGAAGGCATCGGACCATGGGTTCATCAACGCCCGTATCATCGCAAATGGATATCCGAAAACCGACTTGATTAGGCCAGCTTGGGTGAGTGGTGCAAGCCGTTCGTTTGGTATCATGTCTGGAAGACCAATGTAGAAATCGAGATCGAGCGGCGATGCGATTTCATCCTGAAAGAATTGCCCCAGAGAGCGATGGGCTGGATCAATCCGACGCAGCAGTTCACCTTCAAAAAACCCAAGCGACAAAAAGTGATAGGCGTTACGAGTGCCGGGCGGCCATGCGGGCACCTCCCGCGCCATGATGGTTGCCAGCATGTCGGGATTGGCAATGACATGGCGGTCAATCTTTTCATGAAACGCATGTAGGCCCGCCTGATGCGCCAGCAAATGTCGGACGGTGATTGCCTCTTTCCCGTTCTGGGCGAACTCTGGCCAGTAATCGGCAACACGCGCCTCATAGTCGAGCCAGCCGCGCGAATGTGCCAGCGCGAGCACCAATGCTGACATTCCTTTGGTCAGCGAGAAGACAAGGACCATGGTGTCTTCTTCCCAAGGCGCATCGGTTGCTGGATCGCGAACACCGCCCCAGAGGTCAACGACCTTTTCGCCGTTCAAATATACGCAACATGCGCCGCCCAGCTCATCGCGTTTCGTGAAATTCTCCTCGAATGCTGTCTTCACGCCCGCGAATCCCGGACTCGCATAGCCATTCACCGTTGCGGCTGATGGGTTGCTCATTTCCAGCTTCCTCTGAAAAACACGCCTTTGAATACCAAGCACAAGGGGCAGAACATTGATCCAACGCAATCATTCAGGTCTCGGCGGTTTCGCAATTCGAGAGGTTTTGTTCAGTTACAAAACGCCTCGACGTTCCTAAAAACTCTGGCGACGGGCAGTGCGAGATATGAAAAAGGTCGCACCATTCTGTCCAAAAGGGAGGCCGCGCGGGAAAGGAGCGACCGGATCTCTCTTGATGGTCGCGGCCGCGCTTGCTTGTTCAGGTGCGGCGATGTTTGTGAGGGCCGCCTTGAAAACTCTTGGGCAGATAAGCTCTGACGCTATCTAAGAAACCGCATTATTGCGGCGGCCCCCTCGACAGGCGCAGCGCCGCTTCAATGACATTCAACATAGACGGATGGGCGAGAAAGAGGTTTACTCTTGTTAACGCTCTCGTCAGTGGTAGCTCAACCTGACGCGGTGGCAAAGACTCTGGACCTCTTCGGGGGGGCTCCGACATGAAACTATGTCTGCGACTATATGGTCCATTTATGGCTTTCTGGTCTGACCGGCAGCCCTGCAACATCTCGGGCAAGAAGCAACAGGCCCTTTTGGCAATGTTGGCCGCATCACCGGAATATGCGCGCTCTCGGGCATGGTTGATCGCGCAGCTCTGGTCTGAACACGACGAGACCCAGGGACGGCGCAATTTGCGCCAGATTTTACACGGATTGCGCGTGCTCCTTGCCAAGGGCGACATAATCGAAACCACGGGCGATCTTGTCTACCTTAATGACCAAAATATTGAGATCTTAGGAGCCCCCACCGATGGTGAGTTCTTGGAAGGTTTCGATCTTCCAGAAGAAGGCTTCGAAGAGTGGCTGCGCGACCAGCGTCAATTGGAAGTACCGCTTGCAGCTACCCCAGCCGCCGAAGCCCACGAAATCTCCCCAGAAAGGAGCCGTTACCGTATCGCTGTGGCAACTTTCGCAGAGGCCGGCACAGATATCGAAGCAGGTATCGGAGACATGCTCTCTCATCAGCTTTCGGTTGCCATAGCCAGGTCGGGCTTGGCCGACGCGATCTCTCACCACTCGTGCCGTCAGATGATCGGCAAGCCCGCGAAGGCTGTGCCAGAGATCGATTTCTGGATAACAGGCCGATGCCGGGGCGACGGGGCCAATGTCGTGGTGGATGTAAAGCTGGAGGCCGCCCGGGTGGGAACCGTGCTTTGGGGCGAGCGATTTCATCCTAAGATGGCTGATCTGATGGCGGGGGAAAGTGACTGCGTCGATCAGATCGCGGGACAGAGTTTATGGCTGATCGCTAAACAGTCAGGGCAATTGTCCTTGATCCGCCCGCTTGGCGCGGCTCCGGCTCATGTGCTTCTGATGAACGGCATCGTCGAGATGCACAGCTTTGATCGCGCGCGTTTCACGCAGGCACGTTTGGCATTGGAGGAAGTCGCATCCCGTTGCCCAACAAGCACTCTACCATTGGCTTGGTTGGCGCAGTGGCATCTGCTTTCCGTCTATCAGGGGTGGTCTGAAGATCCAGGCAAAACGCGCCTTGCCGCCGCACAAACAACGGCCCGGGCGTTGGATCTGAACCCATATTGTGAGTTGTCTTTGGCCATTGATGGCAATCTGTTGAACGTGTTGAACAGCGATTTCACAGCTGCAGCGCAGCGGTTTGCAGCGGCACAAGCGGTCAACCCCTCAAGCGCGATGATCAGCCAGCTTGCTGCAGTACTGTCCTGTTTTCAGGGCAAGGGCGACGAAGCTGTGGCGCTAACAGAGCGGGCGCGTGGCCTGGCCCCGCGCGACCCGCGCCGGGCGTTTTTCGCGGGCATTGGCGCTGCGTCTTATCTGGTCGCAGGTCGTTGGGCCGAGGCGTTCGATGAGGCGGAAGTGTCGCTTCGGACGAATCCAGGCCATGTGTCGGCCTTGCGGTGCCGCGTGATTGCCCTGCAACGCAGCGGGCAGGAGGAGGCGGCTGCTAAGGCTGCACGCGACCTCATGGACAGCTATCCAGATTTTACAGTGTCGGCCTACATGCGGGACCATCCGGCGGCGGAGACGCCGGTTGGTCAGGATTGGGCCCGCGCCCTCGGAGAAGCGGGCGTGCGAATGAATTGAATTAAGCAAAAAAGGGAATAGCAATGCCAATTCTGTCACTCTCGCAGGCCGCTCAAGCGGCCCAAGCAGCGCAAGCTGCCCAAGCCGCGCAGGCGGCACAGGCAGCGCAGGCCGCACAGGGCACGCTCAGCGCCTCGAGCCACGGGCTTTTGGTGGCGCGCGATGGGATTGGCGGGGTTTGGCAACAGCCCGAGCCACGCCCGTTCCCCCCTGTTGCAGCCGAAAGGTTGGGTGATTGGCAAGCCTCCAGCCGTCTTTTCATCTTGATCGGAGAGATTCTGTCCACGATGACCGTTCAGCCCTCTATGGATGGCGAAGCGGTCGAGCTGCTGATGCACTCGGGCGGTTCAATCGCCCGTATCATACGTCCAAGCGCCGACGACTTTGCCCAGCAGGCCAGGCTTGTGCATGACTACGCGGATCTGCGCAGCGACCGCTTGGCAGAGATCACCGATCAAGTGGCTGGATCGACTGGATATTTGACCAGCCTCCTTCCATTCGATCCGGCGCGGATGCCGCGCACAACGGATCTGTTGGCCTTGGCGGAACAAATCGCCGGGTTCGCAGCGCAAGCGTGCAAGCACCTGTTGGTCTGCCCTCGGCCCCATGTTCTCTCGGCGCAAATCCAACCCATGATCGCCACACCTGGCCATGGCGCGCTTCCCAGTGGCCATGCGACCGAGGCGTTTGCCGTTGCCGAAACCTTGCGCCGCTTGACCTTGGGTGTGGTGGCTGCAGAAGCTGGGCCATTGCTTATCCAAATGGCCGCGCGCATTGCGGTCAACCGGACGGTGGCTGGGGTGCATTACCCGGCAGATAGTTTTGCGGGCGCCGTCTTGGGCTTTGCCGTTGCTGAATTGATTGCGACGCGGGCTAGGATCGCCAGCAATCCGCGCTCGGTCAGCTTTGACGGCACCGGTATCGCAAACACGGATTTCTTCACCGCCCAGGTCTGGTCCGGGTCGGATTGGAGTTTTGACGGGCCTGGGTTGTCGCTGCAAGGCAACGCGCCGCCAGTGGATGTGTCGCCGACCGTCGAGTGGACATGGCAAGAAGCAGCCGCCGAATGGGGGGTATGAGATGGCCTTTACATGGGACGCTGAAAGCCAAGAGACCCGGCCACATCGGGGCGTGGATCCGGTCAGCGCCTGGCTGATCCGGCAAGGCGCACCGGTGGCGGGGCCAGGCGGCGCCGCGTCTGATACACCGCGCCACGCGGGCATCATAGATCTCGAGCCAAGCAACGGGGCTGTTGGAGAGACGATTGTTGTGCTCGACACGAAGGGTCGTGCCCGCACCGCCTTGTCCGAGGATCAGGTCAACGCGGCGCTGGACGGTTTGAACGCAAACCGAAGCTCTGCCGCGCGGGTTGATATCAGCGACCCTCGGATCTTCCTCCTGCCTCTCCATCCCAGATCGATGGGGCAGCAGGCCGATGGAACGGTGGATCGGGTGGTGAACGCGCCGAGCGATATTGAGCCCTGGCTGTCGCCGGGGCTTCCGCCACGTGCCATCGTCGGGATCATCGACCATGCGATCAATATCTTTCACCATCGGTTTCAGTTCGAGGCCGGGGCAGAAAGCCGGGTCGCCTATGCGTGGATGCAAGGCGGGGTGTTCCAAGAGGCGGAAGATGGGCTCGATCCGGTGCCCTTCGGGCGTGAATGGACCCGCGATGAGATCGGCGAGGCGCTCCGCTTAGAAGGCGATCAAGATGCGCTTTTGCGTGCTTTGGATGCAGATTTCACAACCCCAGGATTTCACCCGCTGGCTCTGCGCACGGCCCATGGCACCCATGTGCTGGATCTGGCGGCGGGGATGGAGCCGGATCGAGAGAGTGGTCGCGATCTGCCCATAATCGCGGTCAATCTTCCCCCCGAAGTTGCGCGCGACCCCACAGGCTCGGTACTTGGGCTCTTTTTTGTGCAAGGCTTTGACTACATTTTGAAGCGGGCGCGCAGCATCATGGCCGATGTCGGCACCCAGATCCCTGTCTATGTGAATTTCAGCTTCGGACTTTCGGGGGGAATGCGCCGCGGGCGCCACTTTCTTGAGCGTGCCATTCGGCGGAGCATTGCCCGTCATCAGGCTCGGGTTGCTGCCGATTTTTCCCAAACAAATGTGAAGGTTTTCCTGCCCGCAGGCAATCGCAACCTGGCCCAGGGGCATGTGGTCTCAACGGGCAGCGCGACGCTGGAAACCATCTGGCAAATCCAGCCCGGTGACACCAGCGCGAACCACGCCGATATCCGGATCGAGATCGAAACGCCATCGGGCACACCTACTTTGCGCTTGCGCCTGGCGCTGACCCCTCCCGGTACGGACACGCCCGTTGAGGCCGAACTCGACCGCGCAGGCCAGGCCCATATCTTGCGACAGGATGGGGGCGATCTGGGCCGTGCTTTTCTGCGCAGTGAAGGGCGGTCTCGCGACGTGATGCTGTTTAATCTTTCCATCGCATTGGGCCCAAGTGATCCGGGGCTTTCGGGAAGACCGGCCCTGCCACCGGGCGGATGGGGCCTGAAGATCACTTTGCTTGATACCGCACCCATCCGCATGGATGCGTGGATCCTGCGCGATGACACCCCGCCCGGCTACCAAGACACGGGGCGGCAGAGTTATTTTGTGGATCCTGAGTACAAGAAATGGGACCGGGCCGGACAACGGGTTGTCGAAGATCCTGACGGCGCTGACCAGGGCTTGCTGCGGGCGGGGAGTTTGAACGCTTTGGCCACATCGGCGGTGCCTACGGTTGTCGGCGGCGTTTTCGGCCATACGGCCTCGGGGCTGGCAACAAACGCGCCCAAGGCCGTTCCCTATTCGGCCACGCCGCTTGCGCCACAAAGCACCACGCGGGAGACGATAGATCTGTCGGCCCCTGCCGAAAGGTCACCCCTGCGGTTGGGCGTCTTGGCGGCGGGAACCAGATCAGGCTCGCGCGTCGCGCTCAATGGGAGCAGCGTTGCAGCGCCCCAAGCCCTACGAGTCGCGGTGGACGCCTCCGATACGCTGCCAGGCGTGCTCGATCCGACGCTCGAAGACCAGGGGTCCGCACGCGTCGGAGAGCGGGTCACTTTGGGCACCGTAGAAAACCAGATCATAGACGCCCCGCGCGCATAAACCTGCGCCACATAACGGTGACATAACGCCGGCATGTATGCCCCCATGGTTACTTTCCTCACCGATCCGAAAATCGGACCGGATTTCAACGGCGTTCCAAGCGCCAATTTCAGAAAGGAATTTGATATGCTGCAAGCTGACTTTGCATGGCTCAACTTTGACACCGAGTTCACTCGGCCCAACCAGGAAGCAACGCGAAGCTTCGTGATCG
Organism: Yoonia sp. SDW83-1; assembly: GCF_046762885.1. Lineage (NCBI taxonomy): Bacteria > Pseudomonadati > Pseudomonadota > Alphaproteobacteria > Rhodobacterales > Paracoccaceae > Yoonia > Yoonia sp. SDW83-1. Next base: position 21,076 of record NZ_JBKQXO010000028.1, on the reverse strand, counting down.
ATGACGAGCCCACATCGGCCTCGCGCCGAACTGCCAATACTCGCGCTGAGGGGTTCTTGCTGATTCAAGCGCAGGATGTTGGCAACAGTTCGACGGAAGAAGGGGATGCCATCACCCATCGCCTGCTGATCAATGGTCGGCACCTGCCCAGCTTCGACATTGTTGACCGCGAGGGCTGGAACCTGTGGATGGACCGTATCCCCGAAGATTTTCTGGTGCGTGGCACCAACCGGCTGACGATCCGTCGCCGGGCGGTGGATCGGTTCCGGGTGGCCAATGTTATGGTGCAATGGCGGGAACGTCCGGTGACCGGCAATCCATCGATTGATCCGGTGTTGACCCAGGCCCAAAGCTAAACCGACCCCGGCGCGCCGGCAGGGCTCGCTTTGGCGGCGCGTCTACATTTCAAAGATTGGATACTACAATGAAACGGATTTTCTTATCGCCCCTTGCGGCGATGGGACTGGTCGCGCTTTGCGCTGCGACCAATGCCCAACAAGCGCCGCGTTACGAGGCGGTCTGGCATCAAGGCCAAACCACAAGCCTTACCACCGCGCCGCTGTCGCGCTCCAACTTTCTTGAGACTGGCCAGTCCCTGGCCGAGTCGGGCTTGCGGCTGATTGATGTTGAGACCACCATTATAAACGGGCGGCGCGTCTATGCGGGGCTCTGGACCCAGGGCAGCGGCACGAACCTGTTCTCCGGGCCGCTGCGCCCGCAAAGGTTTCGCACCCTGCGTGCAGATCGCCGCGATCAGGGGCTGCGCCTGGTGGACTTTGAGATCTTTCGAACCCCAGATGGTGAACGCCGCTATGTTGGTGTGTGGCGCAACGGCACCGGGCGCGAGGTCTTGACGCGCCCCTTACGCCAAGCGCGGTTCTTGGCCCGAGGCGAAGAACTAACGTCGGAGGGTTTGCGACTTGTCGATATTGAGGTCGAAAGGCGCGGCGGACGCTTGCTTTATAGCGGCCTTTTCCGCTCTGGCAGTGGATCCAACCTGATCACCACACCGCTCAGCCGACCGGCCTTTATCCAGCGGCGCAATCAAATGGTGGCTGACGGGTTGGAGTTGACGGACGTGGAACGGGTTCGAATCGATGGCCAAAACCGCTTTGTCGGTGTTTGGTCTTCGGGTGATGGACGTAGCCGCCTGTCTGTTCCGCGCGAATTCGGGCCATTTTTTATCTTTGCTCAGGAACAATTCAACGACGACCGGCACACCCGGGACTTCGAATTTGTCTCCAGGCTGCCCACCGGTAGCGGTGACCCCGATCCAATGCCGGACCCCGGACCAGGACCAGGGCCTGGATCGGGAGGCGGGGGCAGTACTGCTGCACTGCCGCGCCTGCCAGATTGGCTCGAACTGACATCAAGCCATGAGGTCATCGTTGATTTCACCCCACCGGTGGGGGAGGCCGGGTTCAGCATGACCTTGCCGGTCGAGCTTCTTCCCGACACGCTGCCGCGCAATGACGCCGGCGATCCGGTGTTGCCTGACAACTTCTGCGGGGTGCGATTGATCGACACTTCCGAGGTAATTTGGGAAACGGGCACCGGAGCATTGGAAACGAATTTCCCCTACAACCACATCACAAATATGAATGGTGAGATCGGCGATCAGCCGTTGGAGCCGTTCCGTTTGGGCGGCATCGATATCACTGGGCCCATTGGTGGCTGCGCCCAGGATAATGAGCCCTGGCAGTTCTTTTTCCCGATCACCCAAGACAGCACCGGTGGGCCTCCACCCGCGCGACGGTTGACCGTGGAGATGCCCGGAGGCGAGGTTGAGTTTCTCAATTTCAACATCCATGCGGGCGAAGCGCTGGATATCGATGAGTTCTTCAGTGATGAGGCCTTCGAACAACTTGTGGCGATCATGGAAAGCTTCGCCGACACGCAGGTCGACAATGGATATTGCTCGGGCGTGAGCATTTACATGGAAGAGCTGTGTAACGAGGTGCCCGGGCTTTGTCCTGTCGCCTCAAGTGCAGATTTGCCAGCTTGCTGATTGGTGAAACTGAGCAAGGCTTGTTGAAACGCTGCTAGCCCCAAATAACGCCCCAACCGTCTTAAGCAGTTGGGGCGTTACAAGCACATTGCCCGACTGGGCTCACTTCTCTACGTCATCAAGTCCTCTGACCTTTCCCCTAGATCAGGCGATGAGCAAGGCGCACGACAAGGGCACAGCCGCTCGCGTAGCAGGGGCGCTTGATGATAGCTCTGCGAGATGGTCTGACGTTCGAGATTTTGAAGATGGTCGCGTCTTTCTGACGATTTGGGCTCCCTCATGCCGTCGGTGCTGACGCAGCATCGGCATTGAACCAGAAAGAACCACCTCCGTGGACGGCCAAAACAGGACCCTGACCGAAGCACCCGACGCTGCGATGCGGCTTCCCCGAAGCGGACTTTGGTTATAACGCGCAAAGCCTCAGAAAGCCGTCGTCGGTACCACGTTAGCCACTGTCGCACGGTTTCGATCAACAAGACCTCTGTCGATGCCCCGGTCAGACCAGTTGGGTTGGTTTGTATGATCGGTTTCTTAAGACTGCAGTAGCTACAAATCCAACTCGGTCAGTCCCAGATGATCGTCAGGGCGACGTCCTTGTGGCCAGTGAAACAGACGATCCGCCTCGGCAATCGGCACGTCATTGATCGACGCATGGCGCGTGGCCATGTAACCGTCAGGATCAAATTCCCAGTTTTCGTTGCCATAGGCCCGAAACCACTGTCCCTCCGCGTCATGGTATTCGTAGCAAAAGCGCACCGCGATGCGATTGTCCGTGTGGGCCCAAACCTCTTTGATCAACCGGTAGCCCGTCTCAACCGACCATTTTCGCTCCAGAAACACACGCACTTCGTCGCGCCCGTTCAGAAACTCGGACCGGTTGCGCCACTGCGTATCCGTCGTGTAGGACAGCGCGACCTTTTCGGGGTCGCGCGTGTTCCATGCGTCTTCCGCCATCCGGACCTTTTGCACGGCGTCGTCATAGCGAAAGGGTGGGACAGGAAGACGGATCACCAGCTATTGTAGCCCAGGTACTTGCCGGACATTTCAACCTTGACCCGCTCCCCCTTCGGGTTTTCCACCCGCGTTACCGTCATGTCGAAATCGATGGCTGACATGATCCCGTCGCCAAATTTTTCTTGGATCAGCGCCTTGATTGTTGGCCCATAGACCCCCACGATTTCATAAAAGCGGTAGATGCATGGGTCGGTCGGCACCGCCTGTTCCCAGATTTTGGTGGGGCTCTCTGCCAACACGCTTTCAGCCTCTTGCGGCAACCCCATGACACTGACCATCAGCTTGGCCTTATCAGCGGGAAAGGCGTTCATGCCCATCGCCGCAGAATGGGTCCACACCGGGGACATGCCGATCTTGTCTGCAATCTCTTCCCAAGTCAGCCCGGCCTGTTTCTTGGCTGACAGGATCATTGCGGTTACGTCTTCTTTGGTCATCATCTGCGTCATGGCAAGGTCTTTCATGATGGTCTCCTCCGGGTCTTAGCTGTTTACGGCCCGCAGGGCCGGCTGTTGATCTTCAGGGTCGTCGGCAGGTATTGTCTTGTCGATCCGCACCGGTGCCGGCCGGTTCGTTTCACCCGGCGTGGATGGCTGGCCGGACAGTTCCTTGGACCGTTTGCCAAGAAACTGCACCAGATGGTTTCGGATCGCATAATAGTTGGGGTGTTCTATAATCTCTGTCCGGTTGCGCGGGCGTGGGATCGTGATCTCGACGCTTTCGGCGACACGGGCAAAGGGGCCGTTGGTCATCAAAAGGATACGGTCGGCCAACAGGATCGCCTCATCAGTGTCGTGGGTGATCATGAAGACGGTTTGCTCCATTTGGCCCCAGATTTTCAGTAATTCGTCCTGGATTGTGCCCCGTGTCAGCGCATCCAGCGCGCCAAAGGGTTCGTCCAGCAGCAAGAGTTTGGGGTGATTGGCGAAGGCGCGCGCGATCGAGACACGCTGGCGCATCCCGCCGGATAGCTGGCTGGGTTTGCGGTGGATTACGTCACCTTCCAGCCCGACCATGGCAAGAAATTCGGTTGCATGGGCGATGACCTTGACCTTTGACCAGTCGGGATATCGGGCCTGAACGCCGAAAGTGACGTTCTTCAGCGTCGTCAGCCACGGCAGCAGTGAATAGTTCTGAAACACCACCCCCCGGTCCAGACTAGGGCCCCTCACCAGTTCACCGTCCATTTTGACAACGCCGCTGGTCGGTTCTGCGAGGCCTGCAAGAATGTTCATGATCGTCGATTTGCCACAGCCGGAGTGGCCGAGAATGACGACAAACTCACCCTTCTCGACGCCAAAGCTGGCGTCGTCAAAGACGGTCAGTTCGCCACCAGCCCCATCCGGAAAGCGCTGCGTCAGTTTTTCGATACTCAGAAAGGAATTCATGGCGCGTCTCTCTATTCGATATACGTCACGCGGCGCTGCAAGAAGCCGAAGGCGGCATCCAGCAACATGCCGACAACGCCGATCATGAGGATTGAAAAGATGACAGAGGTCAGGTCGAGATTGTTCCACTCGTTCCAGACGTAATATCCAATACCGGTGCCCCCGACGAGCATCTCTGCCGCAACAATCACAAGCCATGCGATGCCGATGGAAATGCGCATACCGGTTACGATCGTCGGAGCAGCGGCAGGCAATATGACTGTGAAAGCGGTCTTGATCGCGCCCAATTCATGGGTGCGGGCTACATTGACCCAGTCTTCGCGAACAGCAGCCACACCAAAGGCGGTATTGATCAGCATCGGCCAGATAGAGCAGATGAAAATCACGAAAATGGCGGATGCTTCGCTGTCCTGGATAATGAACAGCGCTAGGGGCATCCACGCCAAAGGGGAAATAGGCCGCAACACCTGAATAAACGGATTCAGCGCCTTGTAGGCGACCGAGGACATCCCGATCAGGAAGCCAAGCGGGATCGCGATGAGCGCGGCCAGCAGATATCCCGTCAGGACCCGATAGATTGAATAGCCGATCTGGATTCCAATACCTTTGTCGTTGGGGCCAGCGTCATAGAACGGGTCTGACAATTGCTCCCATGCCTTGGCAAAGACCTGACTGGGTGGTGGCACGCCCGCCTTGGTCTGTCCCCCACCCGTCAGCAGTTCATATTCCGTCAGCTCGCCCACGGCTTTTTGTGCGGGGATCGACATTTCCCACACCAGCAGCCCAACCAACAGCAAGAGAATGGACAACAGCGCAGCGCGCTTGTTTTCGCTGAGCGTTCCCATCAATCGGCCTTGATTGCGAAGCTGTCGACGTAAGCCTCGGGCGTGTCCGGATCAAAGGTTTTGCCCATGATGGTGTGGGTTTTGTAGGTCACGTCGGGCGCGTCATAGCCAAGGTCCTGCATGACCTTTTTGGCGTCGGCGGCCAGATAAACCTGCTCAGCGACGGCCTTGTAATCCACATCGCCTTCGATATAGCCCCAACGCTTCATCTGGGTCAGGATCCACACACCCATGGAATGCCACGGGAACGGATCGAAATCGATGCGGTCGGGGACGCGCTGCACCTCTCCCAAACCATCTGCATAGGTGCCGGTCAGCACCTGCTGAATGACCGTGACGGGCTGGTTGAGATAGTTGGTCGGCGCAATGGCTTCGGAAATTTCAATTCTGTTGTCCGGGTTCGAGGCATATTGCGTCGCATCAATGATGGATTTGAGCAGGGCGCCATAGGTATTGGGCAGTTCGGTGGCAAAGGACAACGGCGCGGCAAAGGCGCAGCATGGATGCCCTTCCCAGATTTCCTTGGTCAGGATGTGGATAAAGCCGATGCCTTCGAAAACGGCCCGTTGATTGAACGGATCGGGTGACAGGTAGCCATCAAGATTGCCGGCCCGCAGGTTGGCTACCATTTCCGGTGGTGGAACAACGCGGATCTGGATGTCCACATCCGGATCAAGCCCGAATTCAGCCACAAAGTAGCGCAGCAGGAAATTGTGCATCGAATATTCGAATGGCACGCCAAAGGTGAAGCCTTTCCACTGTGCCGGGTCACGCTTGTCGAGGTGTTCATTCGACAGAACAATGGCCTGTCCGTTGATGTTTTCGACGGCGGGCATGATATAGGGTTCAGCGATGGAACCCGCGCCAAGCGTCATAGCCAATGGCATCGGGGTCAGCATATGGCTGGCGTCATATTCACCTGACAGGGACTTGTCGCGCGCAACCGCCCAACCTGCGGTTTTGATGACCTGCGCGTTCAGACCATAGCGTTCATAAAAGCCCAAAGGCTGCGCCATAATGATGGGAGTGGCGCAGGTGATCGGCACGAACCCGATATTAAGATCGGTCTTTTCGGGTGGTCCGAGATTATCCAGAATAGCCGCCTTGGCCTCGTTGATTGGAAAGACGGAAGCGAGTGCAGCGGCGGCTGTCGTACCACCGACCATGCCCATAAACGATCGGCGACCGATATCGCTTTGACCAAAGACCGACCGGACAATCGCACTTTCGACCGCTTGCTCCAGCATCTCTTCGCTGGACATGACCTTTGCCGCGGGTTCAGCGCTGCTCTTACATGTGTCACACGTACAGCTTTGCCCGTGCCGCAGGTCGGTTTCGGATGAAAAGGGATTACTTAAGGATTTGATCGTCATGACACTCTCCGTCGCTGATGTGCCCCTATGATGGCGCAGTCCAGCATCCCAAAAAATATGCGGTCCAAAAATAAAATAATTTAATATTAACAAATTAAATCAATGCACTAACAAACTATTGTGACGATCCTTTATTATGATTTATCGTAATTTACGAATATTCGTATTGCCTTTGGCTCTGGCGTTAACCTTTATGGCAGCATGGATAGTAAGACGCAGACCTATGATTCCCATCTGGCTGGTGCGTTTGGCCCAACGGTACTGATCAGCCTTGCCACGGACAGGGTTCTTGCCGCGACGCCAGAGGTCTGCGCGCTTTTCGACGATCCCACCCTGGTCGGGCGTTTCTTTGCGCCATACATTGATGACGGCCTTGCTGATTTCGTCGTATTTATCGACGAGGTACAGTATCGCGGCACCGCATGGACGCGGAAAATCACGCTAAGGTCCGCTGCTGATCGTGCGATCAAATGCGAACTGACTGGGCGCGTCACGACCGAAAACACGCAACTGCTGTTATTAAACATCCTTGATCTCGCAGATCTTGAACGCCGTGCGGAAGAGGCTGCAGCCGCACAAATGTATGGCGGCGGCATCCTGGAGTGGCAGCGCGCGCAATCGTTCTTTTCTGAACTCGAACGGCAGAACCAGCTGATCCTTGATGCAGCGGGCGAAGGAATTTACGGCGTCAATTCAGATGGCAAAACCACATTCGTCAACCGCGCAGCCCAAGAAATGCTGGGCTGGACCAGCCAGGACCTGTTGGGTCACGACATTCACCAGAAAATTCACCACCACCACCTGAATGGCGAGGTCTACCCGTCACAGCAATGCCCGATCTATCAGTCTTTCCGCTTTGAGCAGGTCAATCGGATCGAAGATGAGGTGTTCTGGCGCAAGGATGGCAAGCCCATCCGCGTCGAATATGTCTCGACTCCGATCTATGAAGGACAGATATTGGTCGGGGCCGTTGTGATCTTTCGCGATATTACCGAACGGTGGGAAAACGAAACCAAGTTACGCTCTGCCATGGAAGAAATCGCGGCCCTGCGGGATCGGCTGGAACAGGAAAACGCCTATCTGCAAGAAGCGATCAATATCGAGCGGGCGCATCATGAAATCATCGGCACCTCCGCGGCGATCCGGCAAACGATCAGTCAAATCGGGCTGGTGTCCCAGGCCGAGGCAAACGTGCTGATCACCGGGGAAAGCGGGACCGGAAAATCACTTGTCGCGTCAGCGATCCATGGCGACAGCAGCCGCAAACGGCGTCCCATGATCCATTTCAAAGGTGGTGCGGTCTCGAGCGACCGTATTGAGAGTGAACTGTTCGGCCACATCCGTGGCGCCTTTGCCGGCGCCGTGCGCGACAGCCCTGGTAAGATCGAACTGGCCCATGGTGGCACACTGTTCATCGACGAAGTCTGCGATATCCCGTTCGAACTGCAGGGCCAGTTGCTTGAGACGCTGCAACAACGATCTGTTATGCGGATGGGCGATCACCGCAATCGTGCCGTAGATTTGCGCGTCATCGCTTCCTCCAGCCGCAACCTTGAACGCGAAATCCAGGCAGGCAGGCTGCGGCACGATTTATTGTTGTTTCTGAACGTATTTCCCATCCATTGCCCGCCACTCCGCGACCGGACAGAGGACATTCCCCTGCTTGCTGTGCACCTGCTAAAGCTGGCATGCAAACGGATGGGGCGCAGGACCCCGATCGTGACCGAGCGGATCATTGCCCAGCTCAAGGACTATGGCTGGCCCGGAAATGTGCGCGAACTGGCCAACGTGATCGAACGTGGTGCAATCGTATCGCAAGCTGGCAAACTGATCGTGGATATCCAAAGCGCGGTCGCACCCGCCGTTCGGAACACGTCCACTCTGTTGTCAGAGGCTGATATTGAACAATTGCGGATTGCAAATCTGATCGCCTGCATGACCGAAACGGGCGGGCGTGTCTCTGGTTCCGGTGGTGCTGCGGAACTGCTAGGGCTGCGGCCAACGACGCTTTACTCGAGGCTTCAAAAACTGGGCCTAAGTAACAGAAACTGGTAAACTGCAATGGCAGTCGATATTGGCATGCAGGCGTGAAATTTTTGATATCTTGTAATTGCCAAAGGCTTACCCGCGACAGCGCAAGGCATCTGATATTGGTCTATGTACTCAGCCAAAGCATCGACGGCCCTTTTCCGACATTCGGCGTAGGCGTCGTACGCTGCGGTTGCAGCCCGCATTCCAGACATTCGCTGCTAACGCAAAAGTCATCCGTTCTGCGCACCCGCTAAGCCGGGCAACTCAGAAAGTCGGTGGATCTAATACTCGTTAAGAACCACGACGCGTACGGTGATGATTTCGTAATCCTTCAACACAAGGTTCAGGCAGTTGCCCGAGCGCGGGATTTCTTTCGAGGTCTTCTCATCGAAGCCAACGATGGAAGCTGACAGAACATTACCATAAAACTCGAGTGTTACGCTTGTCCCACGGCCGTGCGCCTCAAAAATTCGTAGAATGACGCCTACCCCGTCCTCGGCCGGCTTGAGTGTTTCGATGATGACATTTGATGACCTCGAATGCACGAATGTAGAAGTTGGAGTTGATCCGCCTGCAAGAAGAAACCGAGGCGCGGTATTTAGTGCATAAGCCTCATGGTCCAGAACCGATCTATCTATGGCGGCATGAGGCAAAAGCGCGTAAGTGAACAGGTGACGTCCCTGATCCGCGTTCGGATCGGGAGAAGTGGACGACTTGATCAACGTGATCCGGATCGTGTCGTCCCGCACGTCATAGCCGTATTTGCAGTCGTTCAGAACGGCGATGGACAACTCATCATCGCAGAGACGCGCCCACTTCTGCGCTGGCACTTCGAACCGCGCAGCATCGAAGGAGGACTCCCGCTTAGTCGACCGCCGGACCGCCCCCCACTGGATGTCGAACTCGGCGGTCTCGGCGGTGACAGCCACCGGAAAGGCCGCTTTCAGGAGCGTGTGCTGCTCGTGCCAATCTACCTTGGTCACAAAATCGACCCGGCGCGACATCGCGCACAGACGAATGGTCTGTACGACAACGCTGTCGCGCCACCGAGTTTCGACGCGCAGCGCCGCCCGATGTGGCCCCTCTTCGGCAATCGTCACCTCCGTCGCGCCGGTCAGGATCTCCATCCGGTCCTCGAACGACGGGTCGATATCCCAGGCGTCCCAGCAGATCGGGCGGTCTTCGAACACCTGCAACACGTTGGCCGTATGGTCCGGCTTGAGGATGTTCCGGTTTAAGACCTTGTCAAAAACCTCGGCCAACTGTCCGTCCGCCGTCACGACCACTCGCACTTCGCTGTTCTCGAGCGCCGCACCACCATCCTGCATCTCGATTGTGACGGGCACGGGCGGCAGGCCTGCTTGCGTGATCGGAACGACAGAATAGGACGGCAGGTCGTCGAAATAGAGAAGCTCGCCCCCCACCGTCGCCTGACCGCCCGATCCAACGGGGCCGGTGACGATCCGGGGTCCACCGACAGGGGAGGTGCTCGCCACGCAGGGCACATCCCCCTGAAGCGCCTCCGCCGCCTCCTGCGCCACCGTTTCCACGATCGCGCGGATTCGGGCGAAATCCCGCCGCGCGTCCTCGAATACCGCCGGGATGGAGGTTCCCGTCACGATGTCATGAAACTGCTGAAGGCAAAGAAGGCGCCAGGTCTCCGTCAGGTCCGGTGTCTGGCCCGCCATCGCCGCCAGCGCCTCCGCCTCGTGCAAGGCTCTTTCGGCACACCGGTTTGCGCGCTTGATCCAGGCTTGGGAGGTCAGTACACCGCGATGACCTTCCATGTAATGCTCGCCTTTCCAGACCGCGAGGCTGTCGGCGTGTTGCTCTAGGGCGGCGAAGGTCTCGCGCACGGTCGACATCCGGAACCGCGGCGCGCCGGGCATGTTGGCAAAGGCGCGCGCCTTGAACAGCAGATCATCGGTCGGCCCGCCGCCCCCGTCACCGTAGCCATAGCAGATCGGCAACTCCGTCACTCCCTCCGGCACCGTCGTATCGCGCACCGTTCCAAGAACCTCGGCCGCACTCAGATCGCTTTTGTAGTTGGTCGGGAACGGAAGGTATTGCACCTCGCGCGGCGTCGTCAGGATATGCGCCAGCACGCGACTGCCATCGAGCGCCTCCCAGTGATGTGTCGACCACGGCACCTTGTTCTTCTGGTTCCAGTTCAGCTTGTTCGTCACGAAGTATTTCAACCCCGCATGCCGCATCAGCTGCGGGATCTGGGCCGGAAACCCGAACGTGTCAGGCAGCCATAGCACTGGGGTTTCCATCCCGCCGAACCGATCCTCAAAATAGGAGCGGCCCAGTATCAACTGACGCACCAGCGCCTCCGGCCCGGGGATATTCAGGTCCGGCTCGACCCACATCCCACCCATCACCTCCCACCGGCCTTCGGCGACGCGCGCCCTGATCTGCGCAAAAATCTCCGGGTAATCCTGTTCGACCATCGCATAAAGCTGCGGCTGCGAATGCGAGAACCTGAAATCGGGATCGTCCTCCATCAGCCGCAACACGTTGGAGTAAGTCCGCGCGTTCTTGAGCCTGATCTGGTCGATGGGCCAGAGATAGGCGATGTCCATATGCGCGTGCCCGATCCCGTGCAGGACGTGATCGCTCGGCGCGCCCGCCGCCGCGATGCCCTCGTCCAACACCTGCCGGGCCGCCGCCACCGAAGCGTGCAGTGTGTCTCGCAACGGCGCACGGGTATCGAGCGCCTTGAACGCCAGATCCAGCGCATGGATCAGTCCGCGATGCGCGTCGCTTTCGGGGTCGAGATGGGACGCGGCATCCAGAACCGCCGAGGCCCGCGCGTGAAACGCTCGCAGGTCCCGGTCGATCTCAACGACCAGTGGCTCCCCCATGAAGAGTTTGGCCTTGCTGTTCAGATCTGGCGGCCATCCCGCAAGCCCTGTCCAGCCAAGAAGCGACAGCACATGCGCCTTGCCATCCGCCAACGCGGCATCGAGCGGGATGGTATGATGATACCGGTCCGCCGAACCGATGGGTTTGCCGTCGATATGCACGAGCGCTTCAGGATGGTTGAATATATCGCCGAGAACACCCAGCGGCAGGTGCAGCGCCAGGTTCTCTGCCTGCCATCCCTCAGGCAACCTGATCTCGCTCTTCATTACGAAGTTGAGATCGGCGCTCCCCCAATAACTGAACGGCGCGATTTCCTCCCATCCCGTCGGGTCCGCGCAGATCGGCGCATCGAGCGTGGCAGCTGGGAGGGGAAGTATCCGGAACGGCGGCAGCGGCACCTTGCGGCGGTAGATGTGCGGGGCGATCAGCGTCAGGCGCGATGCGATCTTCTCGGGCGTGAAGGGCCATCTTCCCGCCATCAGGTCAGGTCCGGATCAACTCGAAACCGGTGACTTCGCCACGATACTCGGTTGCGGCACTCTCTGCCTCTGCGGCCAGACCGGCGGGATCCCAATTCTCGTCACCTTCGCCCCAGGACCGGGCCAGATCGGGCCAGGGGATCGAATTGATCAAAAGCCGGGTATAGGGGTGCTGTGGTGCGCCGATCACCTCCTTGGGCGGGCCGGCTTCGACGACATGACCCTTATAGAGCACCATCACAAAATCGCTTACGTGATAGGCCGTGGCAAGGTCATGCGTGATGTAGAGAATGCTGATCCCGTATTTGTCCTTTAGATCGTAGATGTTCGACAGGATAGAGGCCCGCAGCGAGGCATCGACCATCGACACCGGCTCGTCCGCGATCAGCAGCTTTGGCGACAGCATCAGGGCGCGCGCCACGATCAGACGCTGCCGTTGACCGCCGGACAACTGATGCGGATAGCGGTCGAGCACCAGATCGGGGTCCAGCCCCACCGCCGCACAGGCCTCTTCCATCGCGGTCTGCGTATGGGCTTCGGACTTCGCAAGCCCGAAGCGCTTGAAAGGAAATTTCAAGGCGTGATTGACGCGGTAGAACGGATTGAAGCAGGCGTAAGGGTCCTGGAAGACCGCCTGCACGTTCTTTCGGAACTCAAGGCTTTGCGCCGCACCCATCTGTCGGATGTCCTGCCCTTCGAACAGCACGCGCCCTTCGCTGGGTGGATTAAACCCCAGCATGATCGACCCCATCGTGGATTTGCCCGAGCCGGACTGTCCAACGATGGAGATGATCTGCGGCGTATCCCCTTCGAGCGTGAAGGACAGCGGATGCAGCGCGGTCACAGCGCCGTAATCCTTGCGCACGTTGTCGAACCGCAAGAGCGGTTCGGAACTGCTGCGTTTGGGCGCGCTGGCGTTGCGCTCCAGATTGAGAAAGCTCTCCCCGCCCACCAGCGGCACCGAAGAAATCAAGTCTCGCGTATAAGGATGCTTCGGCGCTTCGAGGATTTGCTTCACCGTGCCGTGCTCGACCAGCTCGCCGTCTTTCAGTACGGCCAGTTCATCCACCGTCTGCGCCATTAACCCCATGTCATGCCCGATCATCATCAGGCCCGATCCGATCTGCGCCTGAATGTCCTTCAGCGTCTGGATCACCTGTCTTTGCGTCACGACATCGAGGGCCGAGGTCGGCTCGTCGGCGATAATCAATTCGGGGTTAAGGATGATACCTATCGCGATGCAGACGCGCTGCTTCATGCCGCCGGACAATTCGTGAGGGAACAGCTGCCCAGTATGCACCGGCAGGCCTACGCTGGCCAGCGCCTCATCCGACCGTTTCTTGAGCCTCGCGCGATCCGTCGACCCTTCGTGCGCGATGATGGCGTCCCACATCTGCGGCTCCACCCGCATTACCGGGTTCAGCGAATTCATCGCCCCCTGCGGGATGTAGGCGACCCGCGCGAGCCGCGTCCGGCGCATCTCCTCTTCGTTCAGGGACATAACATCTGTATCGCCCAGAACGATCTTTCCGCCCGAGACACGCCCTGGCTCCGCCAGCATCTGCATCACGGCAAGCGCCGTCGTGGTCTTGCCCGACCCACTTTCCCCGATGAAGCCCACACGCCGGCCCTTGTGGATGTCGAGCGACAGCGCCTTGACCGCCTGCACTACGCCCTTGGGCGTCGGAAACTCGATCGACACGTTCTTGAGCGTCAGAACGGGTTTATGTGTCACATCGTCCAGCATCAGCTCAACTTCCTCAGGTGCGGATTGGAAACCTCATCAAGCCCCAGGTTGATGAGCAGAAGACCGATGAAGATCACCCCAAGGAGAAGAGTCGGGATGCCCCACCACCACCAGAGGTTCTGAATCAGCGCTCCGGCGTTGATCGCTTCATAGATGGTCCGGCCCAGCGTCGGGATACGTTGCGGACCAAGGCCCAGCACTTCAAGGCCGACGGCGGTGACAATCGAGGTCGTGACACTCGCGATGAAGGAGCCGAAGAGATAGGGGACAAGGTTCGGCAGCATCTCCCGAAACATGATTTGCCCGGTGGAGGCGCCCGAGAGCTGCGCCATCTGCACATAGCCCGATTGCTTCATCGACAGCACCTGCGCCCGGATCAGTCGGGTCGGCGATTGCCAGACGAACCCGGCGATCAGAAGCGCCATCATGGTCAGGGTCACGTCACCGAAGGCGGATTGGAAGACCACGAGGATCAGAAGCGGCGGGATCGTGATCATCACGTCCGCTCCCACCCGGATTGTGTCGTCGATCCGTCCACCGATGAATCCCGCCGAAAAGCCCAGGAAAATCCCGATCGACATCCCGATGAGCGACGCCAGCAGCCCCACGAACAGCGTGTTCGGCGCTCCGATGATGATGAGCGCGAGCATGTCGCGTCCGCCGCCATCCGTCCCAAGGGGATGCGCCCATTGTCCCGGCTGGCCGCGCAGGTTCTCGAACCCGACGGGCGGCAGCTTCAGCTGCGCCGACCCTGTGAAGACCAGATCGAGGTTCCATAGAAAACGCCCGATGATCCCGACGGCGATGATCGCCAGTAGCAGACCCGCCCCCCACATGAGCTTCGGGTTCAGCCAGGGATTGTCGAACCGACGGATCCGGCGTGCTTGGCGTCGTTCGGCGCGGGTCAGAGGCATGTTGTCCTGACTGGTCATGCGTTCGCCTCGTGTCTGATGCGCGGGTCGATGAACGGATAAAGCAGATCGACAAGGAACACGCTGAGCGCCGTGATCAGGATGATGACATAGGACACGCCCTGAATGACCGGAAAATCCTGATTGAGGATCGCGTCATAGAGCAGCTTGCCCATGCCGTTATATGCAAAGATGCGCTCGACCAGCACTTGTCCCGCGATCAGCAAGCCGATCTTCAGCGCGAAGGCTGTGATCTGCGGCAGGATCGCGTTGCGGATCATGTAGCGGTAGAGAATGTAGCGCGGCCGCAAGCCCTTTGCCTCGGCCAGCTTAACGTAATCCTCGCCCTGCACCCCGATCATCAGCCCCCGCATCCCCAACGCCCAGAAGCCGAAGGTGACGACGACGATCGACAGCGCGGGCAGGAAGCCGTGATGCAGCACAGATTGAACGAAGGCCCAAGACCATCCTGGCTCGACAAAAATGGAATAGGCCCCGGTCAGCGGAAACCATTGCAGCTTTGCCGCGAATATCCACATCAGCAACAGCCCCGACAGGATCGGTGGAATAGAGGTGAAGACCATCGCCGCCGGAATCGCGACCTTCACCAGCTTCGGCGAACGGTCCCAGACCATCAGCGCACCGAGCAGATTGCCGATGAAGAACGTGATCAGCAGCGACAGGATCATCAGTCCCAGCGTCCACGGCAGCGCATTCAGGATTAGGTTGGATACCGGTGTCGGGAATGCAGCCGTCGACAGGCCGAAATCAAAGACCAGCGCGCCTGAGATATATTTCAGATATTGCACGATCAAGGGCTGGTCGATACCCATATTCGCGCGTAGCTGTGCGAGGATTTCCTCGGAATTGGCGACCGACCCCGCGCCAGCGGCCATGCGCCCCAGCGCGATTTCCGCCGGATCGACCGGGCTGAGGCGCGGGATGATCCAGATGATCGTCGCCGCGATCAGAACCGTCAGCACGAAGGTCACGAGGCGGTTGATCAGATAGGCGCGCGGGATGCGTCCCATGTTCTGTCCTTTCCATCTGCGCGGCGCTATGGCAGCGGCGCTGAGGTTGGCAGGCCCGATATGCCACATCTAGGGTCGGGCCGCTGTCCGAGGGCCTCCTTGTCGGGCGCAGGATCGTTGACGACATCTGGGCCGACGGGCAGTTGCACCCGCCGACCCGACCAGGAAGCCCCTCAGTTCCTGGCAGGCTCCAGATTATGGATGATCTGGTGCGTGTGGTTCCACCAGAAGAACGGGTGGTTGTAGTAGTTCTCTGCGGTAGGCCAGCCCGTCCAATAGGTTGTGTTCATCGGCAAAAGCTTCGCGGCCTGAACCAGCGGGATGAACGGCATCTCGGCATCGAGATGCGCATAGGCCTCTGCCACCAGCCCCGGGATATCTTCGTCTCCCAACCGGCGGCCCGCGATATCGCCCATGATCGCCGAATAGGCCTCCGCGGCCTCGCCATCCCAGCGCGCCGTGTTGTTGAACCCCGGCGAGCGTTCTCCGACCGGCACCACATCGGCGACCGTATAGCGACCCATCGATGCCCAGGGCTCGTTCACCGACCCGCAGCTGAGCCAGCTGTAGGACATCTCGTAGGCCCCGAAAGGCAGCACTTCTCCCCAGAAGACACCGTTCTCTACCGGTACAGCCCGCGCGTCGATCCCTGCGCGTTGCAACTGCTCGACGATCACGTCGATGGTGCGCGTATATTCGGTGGAGGCAGAGTTGACGTGGATATCCACCGACAGCGTCTCGCCGTCTTTGGTGTAGTAGTCCCCGTCGCGGCTCCAGCCTTCGGCCTCGATCAGGGCCTGCCCGGCGTCAACATCGGCCGTGGCGGGCAGGCCATAGCCGGCTTCCACCACCGCATCAATGAACGGCGCCATGGAGCCATATTGCGCGAAGATGGTCTGGCTCGCCTCGGTCGTGCCTTCATATGCCACGTTCACAATCTGGTTGCGGTCGATGATATGTGCGACGGCCTTGCGCATGTTTGCATTGTCCCAGGGTGCGACGGTCGTGTTGATCTCAAGCTGACGGGCGCAGGGGTCGGCGGCCGCGTAAGGATAATCGGCATACCACGCGATGACATTGGGATTCTGGGCCTGAATGGCCTCGAAGGTTCCGAAAGTCACGTTCTGCGCCGCATCAAGCTGGTTGGAGGCCATTAACTGGGCGCGGCTTTCCTCGCCGCCGCTTTCAAGGAAGATCACGCGCTGTGGCGCAGGCAGTTCCATGAAGCCGGTCTTGGCTCCCCACCAATCGTCGTTGCGGTCCCAGATCGCCCGGTTCGCGGCAGCCGAGGTGAAGGTGTACGGCCCTGTGCCGATCGGTGGGTTGAAGGCAAAGGTCGCGGCGTCCTCCCCGGTCCATATGTGTTCAGGCATGATGAGGAACGAACCGAAGATCCGCACCCCAAAATTCTCTACGATAAAGCGCGGATTGGGACTGCTCAGTGTAAAACGGACGGTGAGATCATCAACCTTCTCGACCGAGGCGACCTGCGCCTTGATGGTGCTTGCCTCACGCGAGGAGATTTCTTCGTTGTTCATTGCGATTTCGACGGTGAAGACTAAATCGTCGGCGTTGAACACCTCTCCATCGGACCATTCCACGCCCTCGCGCAGGGAGATGGTGAACTCAGTGCTGTCATCGTTCTGATCGAACCCCGTCGCGAGCCACGGGTCAATTTCGCCGGTCCCGTAATTCAGGATAAAAAGAGGCTCCCACATTGTCTGATGGGCGCCATGCATCCTCTTGGTGCCCGGCGTCATCCAGTTGAAGTTCTCGGGATCCTGGATAGTGCGGTCCAGATCGAAGATCACCGTATCTTCGCGTGCGACGTCTTGCGCCAGCGCCGCCGAAGCGACGAGGGCAAGGGCCGACGAGGCCAAAAGTGTTGTTGTGAATCTCATCTTAGTCCTCCCATTTGCAGGCAGGTCGCCTGATATGCGCCCGCGTCAGCGAACGTAGTCCATGACCAGAACACGGGTGCGTTCCGGCAATTCGTCTCTTGTGATCGCGTGGGTGGCCCCAAACGCGAAGTCCACGTCTTCATCCTTGAAATGGCTCAGAAAACTTTCGATCCACATCGTGTTGCGCGGCTTGTAAGTCAGCGTGCGGAAATGCATCGGGATGACCAACCGGGGCCGGGTCCGGTGGATCATCTCCATTAGGTCCGGCAGTTCCAGGGTCAGGTAACCGCCTGCCAGCGCGAAGAGCACATCGGTTTCCTCAAAGAAGGCCTGCTGGGCATCGCTGAGCGGATTACCCACGTCTCCCATATGCGCAAATTTGATGCCGTCGAGCGTGAAGCGATACATGCCGTTGTGGCCTGGCACCTCGTGCTCCGGGTGGTAGTCCCATTCGGCGGCCTCAATGGCTGTGATCTCGACGCCGCAGGCCATCGCCACGCCGCCATTCTGGGCGACCGTGAGTGCGTTTACGACCTCCGGCTCTCCTGCGATCAGATCGGCTCTGCAATGGGCGCTGTCATCATCTGAAGAGATCATCACCAGATCGGCACTGTCGGTGATCGGCGCATAGCCAACCCCTTCGGGCGTGTAGGGGTCCGTGATGACGCGCGGTCCACTGTCCGGGTTGAGGCCGAAGGCCGCATGTCCGTACCACGTGACCTTCATCAGTTGTTCCCCACCACATGCGGTGAAGTTGTCCTGGTGATGTCATCGTTGTCGGGCCTGGGATGAGTGCGCCAGTGACCTGCCTCACCCCGGCAAAGGATCGCTTCTACCCCACGCGCCCAGCTGTCATCGGTGATCCGCACGCTCGGCGGGCAATAGCGCAACGTCAGACCACATCGCCGACGGTCGCTTCTATTCGCCAGCGACCCGTGGACCAGCATGTCGGCATGCATCGACATCTGGCCGGCCCCTAGGCAGTTGTTGAAGGGGTCCCCCAGCGCCTCTGCATGCGTGGTGCCCTTGTGAAAGACATTTGTGTCGCCTTCCGTTGCTGCGACCGGCAGGGCACCCCGATCATGTGTGCCGGGGATGAAGCGCATGGCCGAATTGTCCGCGTCCGCATCGTCAATCGCCAGCCAGACAGTCACCGTGCGCGCCGGACTCAAGGCCCAGAAAGAGGCATCCTGATGCCACGGAACGGCCTTCGGATCCTGAGGCTTCTTGGACAGGATCGCTGTCGCCCAGCACAAAACATCCGGACCGATCAGATCCGCCACACGGTCCACGATCCGTGGGTCCGTCGCGATATCCCACAGGCCAGACACACGGGCCTGATAGCAGTTGATGCCATAGGCGCCATCCGGACCCAGGTCCGCCATGTAGCCGTCGACCTTGCGGCGAATCTCGTCGATTTCATCGGGTGAGAAGACGTCAAACGGCTGCACGAACCCCAGATCGTTGTATTGCGCGATCTGCGCCGCGCTTAACATCTGCGGTGCAGTGTTCTGCACCGGCGCGAAGCTCAAATCCGGGACCGGATTCAACATGCCTGGCGTCCTCCCTAATGCATAGCATGGCGAAATTCGAACCGGCGTCAGTGGCGAAGATTGACTTTCTATTGCACCAGTTTGATATTTCGAGCGCTATGTCCACTTTTCTTTAGCTAATATTGCTGTATGCGGAAAACGACCTTTAACATTGATACCTACATCGCCCCCGGTGAAGCCTTCCACTTCGCCCGCAAGGAACTCGCCAAAAAATTTCCCGAAGCCGCACACGATCACGACTTTTTCGAGGTGTTTCTCATCGAAAGTGGGCAGACGGCGCACTGGATCAACCAGACAACTCAGGTGCTAGATGCCGGCCAGCTGGCCTTCATTCGACCGAACGACGTCCATGCCTTTCGTGCGGATCGCGCAAAAGGCTGCCAGATCATAAACGTTATGTTCCGCGCAGAAACGGCCATGCATCTCACCTCCCGCTACTCCGAAACGATCGCAGGTAGATTTTTTGATCGCACTGGGGCGCTCCCAGATCTGCATACGCTCGGACCGAAACGCTTTGTCCGTGCCGTCGCCGTCGCAGAGCAGCTGCAGACTGCGGACCGGTCGCTTGCCTTGATCGAGGAGTTCCTGCTGGTCCTAATCAATCGCGTCGCACATCCGTCGAGCCGGGTCGTCGATACCACGCCGCGCTGGTTTGCCGAGGCCTGTAGCGCGGCCCTCTCCCCGGACGTCTTCCGCCAAGGCGGCGCCGGTCTGATCGAAACGGCCGGCCGTTCTCACGAACACGTTTGTCGCACCTGCAAAGCGATTACTGGCTACACACCGTCCGAATACGTTAACAGGATCCGCATCTCGCACGCGGCTCAACTACTGCGCAGTTCGGAAACCTCTTTGCAAGAAGTGATCGAAAGCTGCGGCTTCGACAACATCAGCTACTTCTACCGCCTGTTTCGTAATCAGATGGGCGGCACGCCTAAAGCCTATCGACTTGCCCACCAGCGCGACCCGTTTCAGCAGGGAAGAGACTAAGAAAACTGGAGCAAATGTCGTTGAGTATTGCCAGAATCTTGACCTACTCCGACCTCCGAAAACGCTGGCACCTATTGGGCTGCCCGAAAAAGACCCTGAAGTAGCGCGGCATCACCAAGGGCAAACCACCGCCTGCAAAACTAAAACCAAGAGCCCATCTGATCCGCGAGTGGAACGGACGTACGTATCAGGTTGCGCCAATGTCAGCTTTGTAGTCTTAATACATGTTAGACGTACCACTAGCTCATTGATTTTAGGCTGACCGAAGTGATTTCCCCATTAGTAGCATTGGTGTCCCAAGCCCCAAGTGATCAGAAAACTCGGCCAACGCTTTCATGCCACAAGCCGTGTAAAATGCTCGTGTCTGATCATAGAACGGATCGGGTGCGGAGGGACCGACTGTTTGCACCGTCAGAAAATGAGCACCGGATAACCGAGAATAGTCTTCGCAAGCCGCCAAGAGAGAGCGACCGCCACCTCGACGGTGATATTGCCGTAAAACACCCATGACGTGGATATCGAAAGTCTCGCTCGTCGCGGGCGATAACCCCGCGAAGCCTGCCTGCCTGCCGCCAACTTCCCATGTAAACATGGGCATCGTTGCCACGGCTTTGACATATGCTTTGGTTGCATCGGGTCGACCAAACCAATCCGGAAGGTCAGACAAAATCTTGCTGCAAATTTTCGATCTAGCTTCAGGGTCAACAATTTTCTGTATACTACTCATCAGTCAATCATAGCAGCCATTCATGCTGTTTGCAGCATCGAGTAAAGTGGGCTCCAAGCGGACTTGTGGCGCTGCAGCGAGCCGAAAACCGCTTTTCGGAGCCTCCAAACTCGGCAATGCTGAGAGGCTGTGTGAAAACTCCCCTGATGATCTGAATGATGGTATGATTTCGGCATTCGTTGCGGAGGCTTTGCATGGGTCAGTTTATCGAAGGCG